>NZ_VSZV01000346.1:0-32811 GCF_008919455.1 Rhizobium sp. PEPV16 | reverse complement strand
CCATCAACAAGGACGAGGAGGCGCCGATCTTCCAGGTCGCCGACTATGGATTGGTCGCCGATCTCTTCGATGTCTTGCCGGAATTGGAAAAGGCGCTCTGACAGCGTCAAATGCTTTTCTTTCGCACGTGCGAATGACTGGAAAATTATCTTTTATCGGGCTACTACTGCTGCCGGGCGATCCTTCGTCCGGCAGCATTGCTAGAAAAATGCGGCGGCGCGGGGGCGAATGCCGTGCGGGGTTTGGAGATGAATGCGGTGTTGAAGAATATTGGTATTATCGGTGCCGGCCAGATGGGCTGCGGCATCGCGCATGTTTCGGCCGCCGCAGGTTACAGGGTTCACATCTACGATCTCTCGCAGGACCGCATCGAATCCGGCCTTGCCACCATCAACGGCAACCTGGCCCGACTGGTGACGAACGGCAAGATGACCGAAGAGGAACGCAAGTCGACCTTGTCGCTCATATCAGGCTCGTCCGATGTCAATGACCTCGCCCCTTCCGATCTCGTCATCGAGGCCGCGACCGAGGATGAAACGGTCAAGCGCAAGATCTATACGCAGGTCTGTCCGGTCCTGAAGCCGGAAGCGCTGCTTGCCACCAACACGTCTTCCCTTTCCATCACCCGGCTTGCTGCCGCCACCGACCGCCCCGAACGCTTCATGGGCATACATTTCATGAACCCGGTGCCTGTCATGAAGCTGGTCGAACTGGTGCGCGGCATCGCGACCGACGAGAAGACCTTTTCCGCCGCCAAGGAATTCGTCGGCACGCTGGAAAAGACCATCACCGTCGCCGAGGATTTCCCGGCCTTCATCGTCAACCGCATCCTGCTGCCGATGATCAACGAAGCGATCTACACGCTCTATGAAGGCGTCGGCACGGTCGACGCCATCGATACGGCGATGAAGCTCGGCGCCAATCATCCGATGGGACCGCTGCAGCTTGCCGATTTCATCGGCCTCGACACCTGCCTCTCGATCATGCAGGTGCTGCATGACGGCCTGGCGGACTCGAAATACCGCCCCTGCCCGCTGCTGGTAAAATATGTCGAGGCCGGCTGGCTTGGACGCAAGTCCGGCCGCGGCTTCTATGACTATCGCGGGGAAGTGCCGGTGCCGACGCGGTAAACGTTTGCTGCTCGAGCCCCGTCTTCAACACGCTCGCGGCACTACGACCCGATCGCACCCTTGATCAGCGCCTTGGCATCCTCGCTGTCCCAGGCAGCCGGCCCGTTCATCGCTGAAATCAGGCATCCCTTGTCATCGATCAGCAGCGTCACCGGCAGCCCGAAAGCGAGTCCTTCCTTCTTCAGGCTGTTGAACACCGAAATCGTATTGTCGCGATAGAGCTGCAGCGCATCGACACCGGTGTCCGCGAGGAAGGTCTTCGGCTTCTCATCGTCGCCGATATCAATATTGACCGGCACGACCTGGAACCGGTCGCTGCCCATCTCCTTCTCTAGCGCGTTCAGCGCCGGCATCTCCTCGCGGCAGGGGACGCACCATGTCGCCCAGAGATTGAGAAGCACGGTCTTGCCGGCGAAATGATCGAGCGTCAGCGGCTTGCCGTCGGGTCCGTTGAAAGAAATGGCGGTCAGCTTGCGCGGCTCATTGGCGGCGACCATGGCGGCCACCTGTCCCCTCATCAGCGGCGTAATGCCGGCGATGCGGTCTTTGGCGAGCTTGCATTCGGCCGACGCCGTTTCATCGCCGCCATTGCCAATCCCCGTCTCCTTCACGTATACCGCTGCCGCACCGGCAACGACACCCGCAACGGCGGCCATCGCGATCCATTTCAGGGATGGCAGCCCGAGGGGTTTTCTTGTCGTCATTTCATTCTCCAGGACATGCATTTTAAGGCGGGCACCTTCATGGCCGACGACACCACGGACACCAAATCCTCCAACCAGATGTGGGGCGGCCGCTTCGCCTCCGGCCCGGACGCGATCATGGAGGAGATAAATGCCTCGATCGGTTTCGACAAGAAGCTATTCGCGCAGGATATTCGCGGTTCCATCGCCCATGCGACGATGCTTGCCCACCAGGGGATTATTTCCGCCGAAGATAAGGACAAGATCGTTCACGGGCTAAACACGATCCTGTCAGAAATCGAAAGTGGCAATTTCGAATTCTCGCGTCAGCTCGAAGACATCCATATGAATGTCGAAGCACGCCTGGCGACGCTGATCGGACCGGCGGCCGGCCGCCTGCACACCGCCCGCTCGCGCAATGATCAGGTGGCGCTCGACTTCCGTCTCTGGGTGAAGGAAGAGCTGCAGAAAACCGAGCAGATGCTGACCGGCCTGATCGCGGCTTTCCTCGACCGCGCCGAAGAACATGCCGAAAGCGTCATGCCGGGCTTCACCCATCTGCAGACCGCCCAGCCCGTTACCTTCGGCCATCACTGCATGGCCTATGTCGAAATGTTCGGCCGCGATCGCGCGCGGGTGCGCCACGCCATCGAGCATCTGGATGAAAGCCCGATCGGTGCCGCCGCACTTGCCGGCACCGGCTATCCGATCGACCGCCACATGACGGCCAAGGCGCTCGGTTTCCGCGAGCCGACCCGCAACTCCATCGATACGGTCTCCGACCGCGATTTCGCCATCGAATTCCTGTCGATCGCAGCGATTGCGGGCATGCACCTGTCGCGTCTGGCAGAAGAGATCGTCATCTGGTCGACCCCGCAATTCGGTTTCGTGCGCCTCTCCGACGCCTTCTCGACCGGCTCGTCGATCATGCCGCAGAAGAAGAACCCGGATGCCGCCGAACTGGTGCGCGCCAAGACCGGCCGCATCAATGGTTCGCTGGTGGCGCTGCTGACGATCATGAAGGGCTTGCCGCTCGCCTATTCCAAGGACATGCAGGAAGACAAGGAACAGGTCTTCGACGCCGCCGAGAGCCTGGAACTGGCAATTGCCGCCATGACCGGTATGGTGCGCGACATGACCGTCAACACCGCGCGCATGAAGGCGGCGGCCGGCTCCGGCTATTCGACGGCGACCGATCTTGCCGACTGGCTGGTGCGCGAAGCGGGCCTCCCCTTCCGCGACGCCCATCACGTGACCGGCCGCGCCGTAGCACTCGCCGAAAGCAAGGGCTGCGACCTTTCCGAACTGCCACTCTCCGAGCTACAGGCGATCCATTCAGACATCACCGACAAGGTCTACGACGTGCTGACGGTTGAGGCATCGGTCGCCAGCCGCAAGAGCTTCGGCGGCACGGCACCGTCCGAAGTGCGCAGGCAGATCGCATTCTGGCGCGCCCGCAACTAAGAGATACCAGGCGTGGCGAAAAGCCGCCGCGCCCTTCTGCGGGGCGCGCAAAGACCGCCAACAATCAGGGTGCACAAGGCGGATAAACTTCGCTATGAAGATGTCCATCGTTCGATATGAATGATGCCATCAAATGCGCAGAAGAGGATATCCATGAAGAGCTTGCCGCACCTCGTCCGCCTGACGGCGGTTTTCGCCGTCATCGGCCTTGCCGTTGCCGGATGCGGGCGAAAGGGCGACCTCGATCCGCCGAGCGCCGCGGCAACCAAGGGAGGCGACGTTTCCAAGCCGACGAAACAGCCGGGAACCGTCGACAAGCCCTTCCTTCTCGATCCCCTTCTTTAAGGCATAAGCCCGTGAATCATTTCGAATACCGTGACGGCGTCCTTCATGCCGAGAACGTCCCCGTTCCCGAGATCGCCAAGGCAGTCGGCACGCCGTTCTACGTCTATTCCACCGCAACGCTGGAGCGCCACTACCGCGTCTTTTCGGAAGCTTTCGCCGACATGGACTCCATGGTCTGCTATGCGATGAAGGCGAATTCGAACCAGGCGGTGCTGAAGACACTGGGCCGCCTCGGCGCCGGCATCGATGTCGTCTCGGAGGGCGAGTTGCGCCGCGCGCTTGCCGCCGGCATTCCGCCAGACCGCATCATGTTCTCAGGTGTCGGCAAGACGCCATCCGAGATGGATTTCGCCCTTGAAGCCGGCATCTACTGCTTCAACGTCGAATCCGAGCCCGAGCTCGAGATCCTCAACCAGCGCGCCGTCAGCGCGGGCAAGAAAGCGCCGGTCTCCTTCCGTATCAACCCGGATGTCGATGCGAAGACGCATTCCAAGATCTCGACCGGCAAGAAGGAAAACAAGTTCGGCATCTCCTGGGAGCGCGCCCGCGCCATCTACACCCATGCCGCCAAGCTGCCCGGCATCGAGGTCACCGGCATCGACATGCATATCGGCAGCCAGATCACCGAGCTGCAGCCCTTCGACGACGCCTTCAAACTGCTGCACGACCTTGTCGCGACGCTGCGCGCCGATGGCCACACCATCCATCACGTCGATATCGGCGGCGGCCTCGGCATCCCCTACAAGGACGACAACAATCCGCCGCCGTTGCCGGATGCCTATGCGGCAATCGTCAAGAACCAGCTGCGCGGCCTGGACTGCAAGATCATCACCGAGCCCGGCCGCCTGATCGTCGGCAATGCCGGCATCCTCGTGACCGAGGTCCTTTATGTGAAGGATGGCGGCGAAAAGACCTTCGTCATCGTCGACGGCGCGATGAACGATCTCATCCGCCCGACGCTTTACGAGGCCTATCACGAGATCCGTCCGGTAACGATTTCGGCGGCCAACGCGCCGCGCATCCGCGCCGATGTCGTCGGCCCCGTCTGCGAGACAGGCGATTATCTGGCACTTGACCGCGAGATGGCGATGCCGAAGCCCGGCGACCTCATGGCAGTCAGCACTGCAGGCGCCTACGGCGCGGTCCAGGCCGGCACTTATAACAGCCGCCTGCTGGTGCCCGAAGTTATGGTCAGAGGCAGCGATTTTCATACGATTCGCCCACGCAGAACCTATGCCGAACTGATCAGCCTTGACTCCGTTCCGGCCTGGCTCGACTGAACAAGCCATCACTTTTTGGCGAATTAACGTGAAAAGCCGGTAATACCGGTCGCTCGCCCTCGCCTTCGCCACAAAGAGTGTTATCCTTTCGTTCATGAGCGTATTGCCCTGCAATCGCCGGAAGCGCCCTCTGTTCCAGAACGCCAGATCGCGGAGACCGGACCGATGACAAGCCCCTCTCGGCAGAAGAAAGGTGCATTTGCGTTCCGTCCCTCGCTTGCCCGGCTGGTGACGACGAAACGCCTGCTGGCGCGCATCGTGCTCTTTTTCGAGCAGCTGCTGCCGCCTTTGATGCCGGTACTGTCCGTCATCGCCTTTTATCTCTGCGCTTCCTGGTTCGGCCTCTTCCGCAGCGTGCCGGACTGGCTGCGCATCCTGCTGCTGATTGCCTTTGCCGCCGCTTTTCTGGTTTCGCTCCTCCCCTTCCGCACCCTGCGCTGGCCGAGGGTCGCAGAAGCCGACCGCATGCTGGAAGAGCGCAACGGCCTGCCGCACCAGCCGGTCACCGTCCAGGAAGACGAGCCGGCCTTCGATACCCCCTTCGGCCGGGCGCTCTGGCGCGAGCACCAGACGCGCATGGCCGAAAAGATCGCAGCGCTCGATGCCGGACTGCCGCGGCCTGATATCGCCGCGCATGACCGTTTCGCGCTGCGCGCCGTCCCGGCGCTGCTGCTTGTCACTGCCTTCGGTTATTCGCTGTCGATCAACGGCGGCTCGATCCGCGACGCGTTGCAGGCAGCACCCGAGCAGGTGGTCAGCGATCCGGCGGTACGCATCGACGCCTGGGTGACGCCGCCTTCCTATACCGGCCGCGCCCCGATTTACCTGACGGCTGACGGCAGCGAGCAGGCGCCGATCGGCATTCCACAGTTTTCAGGCCTCACTGTGCGCGTCAGCGGCGGAAAGACGGCGGAAAAAGTCGTGTTCCGCAAGGCGAACGGCGAGGCGCAGGATATCGCCGTGCAGGCGGATACCAAGCCGCAGCAGGCGACGGCATCAGGCAGCGGGCAGCCGACGGCGGCACCCGCCAGCCAGACTCTCGTCGCGCAGACGCATATGATGAAGCTCCAGGAGAACGGTGCACTCGAGGTCAATGGCCGCCGCTGGAGCTTCGACGTGCTGCCCGACAAGGCGCCGGAGATTGCCTTTAACGGCCTGCCGAAACCCAGCGTCAACGGGGCGCTTGAAATCGGTTTCACCGTCAAGGACGATTACGGCGTCCAGGAGGCGCATGCGGAGATCGTTCCCGTCGAAACAGACCCGACGGCAACGCCGCTCTATCCGCTGCCGGAGTACCGGCTGGATGTCCCCCGCCGCAACGCCCGCGACGCCAAGGGCGTGACCAGCCGGAACCTGACCGAACATCCGCTTGCCGGCAAGCGCGTGCGCATCACCCTCGTCGCCAAGGATGCCGCCGGGCAGACCGGCCGCAGCCCGCCGCATGAAATGGTGTTGCCGTCGCGGCCCTTCAACGAGCCGCTTGCCGCGGCCGTCGCCGAGGAGCGGCAGGTTTTTGCGCTCGATACCCGCGAGATGCCGCAGGCGATCGCCCTGAACGAGGCACTGACCATCCGACCCGAAGAGACGATCCCCAAGCTCACCAACTATCTGCTGCTCGAATCCGCCTTGACGCGCATGAAGCTCGCAAAGGGCGAGGATGCGCTGAAGGATACGGCCCAATATCTCTGGGAGATTGCACTCGGCATGGAGGACGGCGATCTATCGCTCGCCGAGCGGAAGCTGCGCGAAGCCCAGCAGAAGCTTGCCGACGCGCTGGACCGCAACGCTCCCGACGCGGAGATCAAGAAGCTGATGGACGAGCTGCGCAAGGCGATGCAGGACTATATGACCGAGCTTGCAGAGCGCATGCAGAACGCGCCGATGCAGCCGAACCAGAACGCGCAGAATGTCCTGCGCCAGCAGGATCTGGAACGGATGATGGATCAGATCGAGAATCTCGCCCGCTCCGGCAATCGTGACGCGGCCCAGCAGATGCTGTCGGAATTGCAGCGGATGATGAACAACCTGCAGGCGGGCCGGCCGCAGCGCGGTCAGCAGGGCCAGGAAAACAGCGAAGCCCGTAAACAGATCGACAAGCTCGGCGAGATCCTGCGCGACCAGCAGAAGCTGATGGAACAGACCTTCCGGTTAGACCAGCAGCTCAGGGACCGCATGCAGCGCGGCGAGAATGACATGGGCGAAAACGATCCGCTGCTCGACGATATGAATCCCGGAGAGAACGGCGAGCCACAGGACCAGCAGCAGGGCCAGCAAGGCAAGGAAGGCCAGCAGCCCTCCGACCAGATGACGGCCGAGCAGCTGCGCGAGGCGCTGAAACAGCTGCGCGCCCAGCAGGATGCGCTCGGCAAGCAGCTCGGCGAATTGCAGAAGAGCCTCGGCGAGATGGGCATGAAGCCCGGCCCGGGCTTCGGCCAGGCGCAACGCGAAATGGAAGGTGCCGGCCGTGAACTCGGCCAAGGACGTGGCCAACCGGCTGTCGAGGGCCAGGGCCGCGCGCTCGAAGCGCTTCGCCAAGGCGCCCGCGACATGATGAACCAGATGATGCAGGCGCAGCAGGGCCAGCAAGGTCAAGGTCCGAACGGCCAGGTTGGCCAGGGCGACCAGAACGGCCGCGACCCGCTCGGTCGGCCGCGCCGGACCCAAGGACCTGAGTTCGGCGATAACGTGAAGGTGCCTGACGAAATCGACGTTCAGCGGGCGCGAGAAATCCTTGACGCGATCCGCGAAAAACTCGGCAACAATCCACCGCAGGAAATGGAACGGCGCTATCTCGAGCGGCTGCTGGACATCCAGTAGGTCCTACGCCACCGCACAATGGATCGCAGTCACTCTAACAGAATGATTTTAGGCCGGAGCGGCCTAAAATCTAAATCCGGATCTCAATCGAGGAAGGTGGGCACCATCTCGTCCGACGACCACTCACACCTTTCGGCATCATGCTTTAGGCGACGAGCGCCCGGGCGACCGCCTTGCGGATATCGGGAAGCGCGAAGGGTTTGGCAACGACATCTATGATCTTTTCGGCAAGATCGTCGGCCCGTTCGCGCTGTTCGGCGTAGCCGGTCATCAGCAGGATCTTCAGACCCGGAAAAGCGTCCTTTGCCTGATGGGCGAGCTCAATGCCGTCCATCACGGGCATGCGGATATCTGAAAGCAGCAGATCGTAGACCCCGTCCTTGAGCTTCTCCAGCCCCTCGGCCCCATCGGCCGCCTCGTCGGTCTCGTGGCCATCAAGCCGCAGGGCCCGGGCTACGAAGGACCGCAGGGAGTCCTCGTCTTCCGTAATCAGAATTCTTGCCATATGTGCATCGCTCCGTATCAGCCCCGCGACGGAAATCACCAGACTTTCCTTTTCGATCGGTAAAGATGAGGAAGCGATGGACGAGATGGTTAACAACCCGTCTCGAAGGCAACAGCTCAGGCGTCCCCGGTCACCACGCCGACGAAGGGCAGTTCGCGAAAGGCATAGGCGACATCCATGCCGTAGCCGACGACAAAATAGTCGGGGCATTCGAAGCCGACATAATCAGCCTCCAGCTTTTCCTTGCGCTTGACGCGCTTGTCGAGCAGCACAGCGATCGTGACGTTGCGCGCGCCACGTTCGAAGAGCAATTCCTTGGCAAAGAGCAGCGTCCGGCCGGATTCGAGGATATCATCGATCAGCAGGACGTCGCGGCCATGCACGTCGCTGTCGATATCCTTGACGATGCGTACGCCCTGCGAAACCGTGCCGATGCCGTAACTCGACAGCGTGATGAACTCGACCTCCGGGGCAAGCCCGCTATCATGCAGGGCGCGAATCAGGTCGGCGGCGAAGATGAAGGAACCCTTCAGCACGGCGATGACGAGCAGGTCCTTGGTCGGACCATTGGCGATCTCCCGCGCCATCGAATGATTGCGCTCGGCGATCTGCTCGGCAGTGAAGAGCGGCTCGATGTTTTTTCCGCGCACGACAGGCATAAGGGCTTGCTCCATGAAAAGAAGGGTAAGCCGTTAGCACATATGCGAGCCTGAAACAGCCTCGCCGGCTATGAAATTAACGCGATTGGCGCAACCTGCGACGCGAAAATCGGCAATCCATGTCCTGTTACGTCTGTGGCAGGAAGGAAAGCCGAACTTCCGGCATTTTTCCGCCGGCATGCTGGACGCGAGCCGAGAAGCCACGGCTCTGGCCGCCATAGATCACATCGGCGGGCGGGTTGATGACGATGCTTGCGGTCAGCCGCTCGTCGGTCACGAGATCGGCACGGATCGGATGCACCGTCTGCGTCGTGCCGCTCTCGTTTTCGATGATGCCGTTGATGACGAGCACGCGCATGCCGTTCGCATCACGCGGCGTCACCGTTACATGGGTGAAATGCAGCGACGCTCCGGAACTGGCTCGCTCGCCGGAAAGGCCGGAGAAACCACCCGCAAGTCCGAAGACGAGCACGACCAGCGCCAGCACCAGCGCTGCGAAGCTCCGCATCGACGCACGCTGCAGCCAGGATTCCACCCTCCGCAGAACGGAAGCAGCCATCGCAGGCATGAGCGGCGGCTGCGTAGCGGCCATGCGCTTGCGGTTGTCGTTATAGGTCCTTGCATTGAATTCCCTGGGCCGAACTTTGCCGAGGGTGACGAATTCGGCGTCGGAGATATCGGCAGGACGCGCCGAGCGGTACCGACGGTTGGCGGGTTCCGGCGGCAGGAAATCATAGGCCTGGCCCGGTGTCCGGCTGAAGGAGGATGCTTCCATGGTGGCTGCCTCGCAGATGTCCACATGGTTTCGCTGCCAGAGGAAATCTTGGCATTGAAACGAATCCTGCTCAGTCGTAAATTTTATTGGTTAATGCTTCGCAAAGATCGCCATCAAACGGGCGTCTTTCCAGCAAAATTTACCGGCTGTTAACGGTGTTGGTTAACAAGTCGTGCGGTGAAACCCACAACAGACTGAGCTGCCCGTTGATCCACTTCGAGAATGTCGGTTTGCGCTATGGCATGGGCCCGGAAATCCTCCGGGACCTGACCTTCGACATTCCGAAGAAATCCTTTCAGTTCCTGACGGGTCCATCCGGCGCCGGCAAGACGTCGCTGCTGCGGATGCTTTTCATGTCGTTGCAGCCGACGCGCGGCCTGATCCGCATGTTCGGGCGCGACATTTCCGAAATCCCCCGCCCCGAACTGCCGCTGCTGCGCCGCCGCGTCGGCATCGTCTTCCAGGATTTCCGCCTCCTCGACCATCTCACGACCTATGAGAATGTCGCTTTGCCCTTACGGGTGCGTGGCAAGGATGAGAGCTCCTACAAGACCGACGTCCTGGAACTTTTGAAATGGGTCGGTCTCGGCGAACGCATCAACGTGCTGCCGCCGGTACTCTCCGGCGGCGAGAAGCAGCGCGCCGCAATCGCCCGGGCGTTGATGGATCGGCCGGAAGTGCTGCTGGCCGACGAACCCACAGGCAATGTCGACCCGCCGATGGCCAAGCGCCTGCTCAACCTTTTCCTCGAGCTGAACCGCCTCGGCACGGCAGTCGTGATCGCCACGCATGACCTGGCGCTGATGGAGCAGGTGGAAGCCCGCCGCATGATCCTCTCAGAGGGGCATCTCGATATTTATGACTGAGCCCCCGTCCAGAAACCCCGAGAAGGCGTCTGCCAAGACCCAGCAGAAGCGGCCGGAATTGCGCGTGCGTCCGACCGCGCCGATCCTACCGCCTTCCAACATCCAGGGCAGCGCCTTGATGGTGGTGATATCGATCATGGCCTTTCTCGCCTGCCTGACGCTCGGCGGCGTCAGCATGGTGCGCTCGACGGCGGCCAGCTGGGAGAGCCAGATCTCGCGCGAGATCACCATTCAGATCAAGCCGGACGACAATCTCGACATGGAAAAGGCGCTGGCCCAGGCGCGCGACTTGGCGCTGACTTTCGTCGGCACCAAGAGCGGCCAGATAGTCGACGAGGCGGCAACCGCTCGCCTGCTCGAACCGTGGCTCGGCCCGGGTCTCGATCTCAAGGATCTGCCCGTTCCCCGTCTCGTCATCATCACCATCGACGAGAGCAATCCACCGGATTTCGGTTCGATGCGGGCGCTGCTGAAGGACAGTATCCCGCAGGCCACCCTCGACGATCACCGCACCTGGGTCGACCGGTTGGTGTCCATGGCGCACACGACTGTGATGATCGGCACCGGCATCCTGCTTTTGGTTTTCACAGCGATGGTGCTCACCGTCGTCTTCGCCACGCGCGGCGCGTTGTCGGGTAACCGTCACGTTGTCGAAGTGCTGCATTTCGTCGGCGCCGAAAGCTCCTTCGTCGCCACCGAATTCCAGAAGCATTTCCTGAAGATCAGCCTCAAGGGCTCGGCGATCGGCAGCGCGCTTGCCGCCCTCTTCTTCGCCACCGCCGGTTTCTGGCAAAGCCGCACCCTCGCCACCCCCGAAACGGACCAGGCGACCGCGCTCTTTGGCACCTTCTCCGTCGGCGTGCTCGGTTATGCCGGCATCTTCGCAACGATGATCGTCATCGCGCTGCTCACCACCTTCACCGCCCGGCTCACCGTCATGCGGACGATCTACGAAATCGATACTCTACGCTCGGATCCGACACGCACCGACGGCATCGGAAGTTGATCGTGACCGTGCCGTTTTGCCATGAAAGCGTCTGTTCCGCGCCGCAATCAGCGTATAATCACGATTCATGACGATGGGACACACGACACCCAACCCGATTCATCAGGACCCGGAGCTTGATCGCCCGGCAGCTTTGCTGCCGCGGCGCGGGCCGATCCGCCGCCTGCTGCGCTGGGGCGGCTTTGCCTTCTTGCTGGCAATCGCCTTGGTATTCGGGGGTTTTTTGCGTTTCGCCGATTCCGTGACGACGCTGAAGCCCCCGGCCGAACCGAAGGCGGATGCCATCGTGGTGCTGACGGGTGGTTACCAGCGCATCGACCAGGCCGTGGAGCTGCTGCAGAAGGGTGCCGGCAAGCGCTTGCTCATTTCCGGCGCCCACCCGACGACGACGCCGGCACAGATCCGCAAGATGACGCAGGGTTCGGCCGATCTCTTCTCCTGCTGTGTCGATATCGGTTACGATGCGATCGACACGATCGGCAATGCCGAGGAAGCTTCGAACTGGATCCACGCCAAGGGATACCGCAGCGTTCTGATCGTCACCAACAACTACCACATGCCGCGAAGCCTCGCCGAGCTCTCCTATGTCGATCCCGACATCGAGTTCATCGCTTATCCCGTGGTCAACTCGGATTTGAAGAGCCGCAACTGGTTCACCGACCCGAATGCGATGCGCGTCATGCTGGCCGAATATGTGAAAGTGCTGCTGACCGGCGCCCGCAACATCACCGGCTTCGGCCGCCACACCGGGCTGCGCTCGGCAGGCGTATCCGCCTCAGACTGAGCTTTTACATCAGGGCAGCATCAAACGCTTTTTATGACGGGCAATATCGTGTAGGCCGGTCGCGTGAGCATGCCTCGGGAAAGTTTCATGATCGCCCTGCGTTCCGTTCTCTTCAACACGATCTTCTACGCCAACCTCATCATCCGGATGATCGTGCTCTCGCCCTACTATTTCGTGGTGCCGCGCAAGATCGCCTATGGGATCCCTAAGAACTGGGCGCGCTCCAACCACTGGCTGATGCGGGTGATCGTCGGCACCACCTTCGAGATCGAGGGCCTGGAAAACCTGCCTGATGGCAGTTACATCCTGGCGCCGAAGCATCAGTCCTTCTGGGATACCTACGCACTGCTGCCCTGGCTGAAGGATCCGGTCTACATCCTGAAGCGTGAGCTGATGTGGATTCCGCTCTTCGGCTGGTATGCGAAGAAACAGCGAATGATCCCGGTCGATCGTGGCGCCCGCGGCAAGGTGATGGTGGAAGTGCTGAAACGCACGAAGGAAGAGCTGTCGACCGGCCGCCAGCTCATCATCTATCCCGAGGGCACTCGCCGCCCGCCGGGCGCAGAACCGCTCTATAAATACGGCATCGCCCGCATGTACCGCGACCTTAACCTCCCCGTCGTGCCGGTCGCCATGCATCCCGGCCTCTTCTGGCCGCGGCGGAGCATTCGTCGTTATCCCGGCCATTTCAAGGTGAGGATCCTGCCGCCGATCGCGCCCGGAATGGATCCGGACGCCTTTTTTGCCCATCTGATCGAGGTATCGGAGCGGGCAAGCGACGAGCTTCTGCTCGAAACCGTCGCGCAAAATCCGCATCTGCCGCTCCCGCCGACGGCGGTCGACAGACTGGTCGAGCTGCGCAAGCTGAACGCGGCAACTGGCTGAGATCAGGCGGCGCGCAGCCGCTCCACTTCGTTGACGACCTGCTCCAGCCAATGGTCGCGAATGCCCATCTGCTTCAGATGCGTCAGCGTGTTGAAGACATAGGCATCATTCGGACCAGACTGGCCTTTTGCTTCGTTCACCACGCGCGCCGCCGCAAGCGCATCGAGTGCGCCGGCATATTGCTCATGCTCGCGGTCGATGATGTAGGCGACCGCATCGACCCGGCGCCGGCCGGCAAGCTGCAGCCGCACCCGGCGCTCCAGGTAGACATTGGTCACCAGCTCGCGGGCGCGGAGATAATCGATCACCTCATCCCATTTTTCAGGCGAAATTCGGAAAGCCATGCCACGGCAGGCACCACCCCTGTCGAGGCCGAGAACCAGGCCCGGATTGTCGCGTGTGCCACGATGGACAAAGGAGCGGACGCAGAGCGAACGCCTGTAGCCATAGACCAGGGCCTCTGCCCGCTCCATGAACTCGAAGCCCGGATTCCACATCAGCGAACCGTAGCCAAATACCCAAAATTCGTCCATATCGCACGCCAGACCGGAATCACATTTGCGATTCACCATTGGAGAACATCATGGCAGCGTCAAGCCGATCCGGCAGCAGCCAATCCGGCAGCGGCAAGAAATTCTGGTTGCTGGGTGGAGGCGTCCTCCTGGCGATCGCACTTTATACCGGCGGCTGGTTCTATGCGGCGTCGGCGTTGAAGACCACGGTGCTGAAGGCGATCGCGCCGCGCGACCAGGCAGGCGTCAGCGGTGAATGCTCCGATATCGAATTCCGCGGCTATCCCTTCCGCATCGGCCTGTTCTGCTCCAAGATCGACGTCGACGACAATGTCAACGGCGTCTCCGCCACCTTCGGCGCGCTGCGCTCGGCAGCACAGGTCTATGCACCCGGCGATATCGTCTGGGAACTCGATTCACCGGCCGAAATCCGCACCAGCAACGGCCTTTCGATCTCGGCCCAATGGACGAACCTGCAGGCGAGCCTTGCGACCAGGCTGCAGGGCGTCGACCGCAGCTCAACCGTCATCGAGGGTCTGAAGGCGATGGCCGTCTCCTCCTACAGCGGCCAGACCATGAGCTTCGATGCCGCTCGCACTGAAATCCATCTGCGCCAGAACGGCGCCGATCTCGACGGAGCGATCTCCGTGCAGGACGCCAATACGGCGATCAAGGACTGGCCGCAGATCTTCCCGAAATTGTCTGCCAGCATCGACCTGACCGTCGCCGGCAAGGCCGGCCTGATCGACGGCAGTGACCGGAACGGCCTCAATGGTGCCACCGGCGACCTGCGCCGCATCGTCGCCGACATCGGCGACGGCAAGGTGATGACGCTCACCGGCCCCTTCTCCTTCGACGAGCAGGGCTTCCTCTCGGGAAAATTCAAGCTGGAGATCGAACAGCTCGGCCCCTGGGGGGACAGTCTGAAACAGGCCTTTCCGGATATCGCCTCGACCGTCAACACGGCGACGAAGCTCTTGAAGGCGCTTGCCGGCGGCGGCGACAAGGTCTCGGTCGATCTCGTCGTCGATCGCGGCAACGCTACCGTCAGCGGTTTCATCCCGCTCGGCCGGATTCCGCCAATCTAACCAATTCGCTTGATGAAAAAAACTTCCGGCACCGATTGCAGGCCGGGCAATTCGATCGCACCGGTTTCGGAAAATCCGTTGCGGCGATGCCAGTCCTGAGGCCGGCTTTCGTCGCATTCGCTCGACGTCATCAGCAGGCGGGCACCATCGCCGCGCATGGCGTCTTCCCAGGCGAGAAACAGCGCCGTTCCAACGCCCGACCGACGGTGGCCGGGCACGACGCGGATCATTTCCATATAGGGAACCCTGCCCCAGAAGCGGGAGAAGCGCAGGAAACCGACGATCTCATCGGTCTCCCTGGCAACCAGATATTCGCCGAGCGCGACGCAGCGCGATACCCACGCTTCACCGGCGCTGGCATCCTCACGCACCAGCCAGTCGATATCCGCCTGCCCGGCACTTGCCACCACTACCATCGCGGCGGCTACTTCTTGTCCAGCGCGTGGCGGCCGAAATCCGGCGCGTCGACATCCTGGCCGGCCTGGACGATCGAACGGCGGATGGCGCGTGTGCGGGTGAAGAGTTCGAAAATCTTGTCGCCCTCGCCCCAGCGGATGGCGCGCTGCAGATAGGCGAGATCTTCCGAGAAGCGCGCCAGCATTTCGAGGATCGCATCGCGATTGTGCAGGCAGACGTCGCGCCACATCGTCGGGTCGGACGCAGCAAGGCGAGTGAAATCGCGAAAGCCCGAGGCGGAATATTTGATGACTTCCGACTCCGTCACCGTCTCCAGATCGTCGGCCGTACCGACGATATTGTAGGCGATGATATGCGGCAGGTGCGAGACGATGGCGAGCACCTTGTCGTGGTGCTCGGCATCCATCTCGTCGACCTTCGAGCCCAGCGCCTCCCAGAAGCTGCGCAGCCGCTTCAACGCTGCCTCGTCTGTGCCGGCGACCGGTGTGAAAATGCACCAGCGGCCTTCGAAGAGGCCGGGAAAGCCGGCATCCGGGCCGGATTTCTCCGTACCGGCCAGCGGATGGCCGGGGATGAAATGCACATTATCAGGCATATGCGGCAGCATCTGCGCAATGACCGAGGCCTTGGTGGAGCCGACATCAGTGACGATCGCCCCGGGCTTCAAGCTTGCCGAAATCTCCTTCGCCACACTTTCCGAAGCGCCGACCGGCACCGAGACGATCACCAGATCGGCATCCTTGACGGCATCCTGCGACGACGTCGTGTAGCGGTCTCCGAGGCCGAGCTCTTCCGCGCGTTTCAGCGTATCGGGGCTGCGTGTGGCGACGACGATCTCCCTCGCAAGGCCAAGCCGCCTGATGTCGTAGGCAAGCGACGATCCGATCAGGCCGATGCCGATCAGCGCGATACGATCGAACTGCTCGCTCATGGCTGATGACCCATGAATTCGGTGAGCGCGGCAATCACTCCGCGATTTGCCTCCTCGGGGCCGATGCTCATGCGCAGCGCATTGGCGAAGCCGTAACCGCGCACGGCGCGCAGGATGTAACCGCGGCTCGTCAGCAAATCGTCGGCATCCGCGGCGCGCTTGCCGTCGATCTCGGGGAAATGGATGAGGACGAAATTGGCGACGGACGGCGTCACCTTCAGGCCGATCGCTTCGAGCGCCTGGGTGAGCGTCTCCACCCACATCTGGTTGAAGGAGACCGCCTGCTGGATGAAGGCCTGGTCGCGGATGGCAGCGGCTGCGGCGGCGATTGCCGGTGCGTTCAAGTTGAACGGCGCGCGCACGCGGTTCAGCGCGTCGACGATCTCGGCGGGCGCATACATCCAGCCGACGCGCAGCGCCGCGAGACCATAGGCCTTCGAGAAGGTGCGGGTCATCACCACATTGGCATTGGAGGACACGACCTCGATGCCGGCTTCATAATCGTTGCGGCGCACATATTCTGCATAGGCGGCATCGAGCACCAGGACGACATGTTTCGGCAGTCCGGCCTGCAGGCGGCGGATTTCGCTGACGGAAACATAGGTGCCTGTGGGATTGCCGGGATTGGCGATGAAGACGATCTTCGTCTTCTCCGTCACCGCGGCAAGGATCGCATCGACATCGACGGTATAGTCTTTCTCCTTGACGACGACAGGCGTGGCGCCCGCGCCCAGGATCTGGATCTTGTAGACGAGAAAGCCGTGCTCGGTGATGATGCCCTCGTCGCCGGCGCCGAGATAGACATGGCAGAGCAGGCCGAGCAACTCGTCGGAGCCGTTGCCGCAGAGAATGTTTGCCGGATTGAGGCCGTGCACGGCGGCGATCGCCTCGCGCAGTTCGATCGCCTGCCCGTCGGGATAACGCCCCAGATTGTCGGCAACCGTCTTGAAGGCCTCGATCGCCTTCGGGCTGGCGCCGAGCGGCGTTTCGTTGGACGAAAGCTTGTAGACGCGGGCGACACCCGGCGCATGTTCCTTGCCCGGCACATAGGCTGCGATATCGAGAATACCGGGACGCGGAACGGGCTTGCTCATCTCAACGCTCATGGGTTCGACCTTGGAATTGCCGGTAAATCCGGGCTGAAAAACACCAAGTGGCATTAAAGCGGAATGCGATTGTTGTCGAGAGCTATGGGCGTGACACAAGCAGTGGAGACCACCGCGAGCGACGTCATCTACTACGTGTGGTCGGCACGCCGTGCGGTGCGAGAACCGGCACGAAGACGCGGCGGGAGGCCCGCGCCGCAACCGGCAGCCCCTGATAGAGCCGCTTCTGCGCTTCGACGATGATGACGCCCGAGAAGGCCGGCCAAAGCGTTCGGCCGATCCGCTCGAAGGCGCGCCGCAGGCGCAGGATGGTTCTGAGCTTCGAGGGCGGGAAGAACAGCGCTTCAGCCGTCGCGCCCGGCGTGAAGTTCGTCTCGCGCAGCAGATTTGTCAACTGACCGCGGGAATAGGGCCGGCCCGAACCGAAGGGCGTATGCTCCATGCGTGCCCAGACGCCGCGCCGGTTCGGCACGACGATGACCAGCCGTCCGCCCGGCGCCAGCACCCGCCAGAGCTCCTTTAGCGTCTCGCGCGGGCTTTCGGCGAATTCCAGCGAATGCACCATCAGCACCCGGTCGATCGAGGAGTCCGGCAGCGGCAGTTCCTCGTCGAAAATCAGCGCCGTCGTCGACAGCGAGCCCATCGGCCAGTTCACCGCGCCCTGCCCGGCCGGCATGAAAGCGAAGGTGCGCTCGGTATCGGCCTGGAAGCGATCGAGGAAGGGCACGGCATAACCGAGACCGACCAGACGCTCTTGCGGCAGCCGCACCCAGAGCGAGGACAGCGCCATGGCGATCGACTGCTCGGCAAGACGTCCGAGCTCGGAATGATAAAACTGGCGTAAGTCGACGATATCGGCGTGCATTGCGACAAATGTTATCAGCGGGCGGTTGGACTTCAAGGCCGGAACCTCTACATTTCCGCGAGACTCCTGGGATAAGGGATTATTGAACGATGAAACCTTTGGAATTAGACGTTTTTCTCTGCCGCACCGACAATTTCGGCGTTCTCGTGCACGATCCGGAGACAGGCTTTACCGCGGCGATCGATGCGCCGGAGGAAGCGCCGATCGTGGAAGCGGCGACACGTCGCGGCTGGAAAATCACCCATATCTTCACCACGCATCATCACACCGACCATGTCACCGCCAACCTGGCGCTGAAGGAGCAGTTCGGCTGCGAGATCATCGGCCCAATCAACGAGGCCATCGCCATTCCTGGCCTCGATCGGGCGATGGCTGATGGCGACAGCTTCCTTTTCGGCGATCACACGGTCAACGTCATCGAAACGCCCGGCCACACCGTCGGCCACATCTGCTATCACTTTGTCGACGATAAGCTGCTGTTTGCCGCCGACACGCTGTTTGCGCTCGGCTGCGGCCGGCTGTTCGAACGCCCGGCCGCCGATATGTGGCATTCCCTCCAGAAACTCGCCGTGCTGCCCGATGAGACCGCCATCTATTTCGGCCATGAATACACATTGTCCAATGCCCGCTTCGCGCTGACCGTTGATCCCGACAATGAGCGCCTCAAGAGCCGTGCCGCCGAGATCGAGACCTTGCGCGCCGACGGCAAATTCACCATCCCGACGACATTGGGGCTGGAAAAGGAAACCAACCCGTTCCTGCGCGCCGCCGATCCGGCGATCCGCCGCAATCTGGTGATGGAAGGCAAGACCAACGAGGAAGTCTTTGCCGAGATCCGCAAGCGCAAGGACAATTTCTGATGTCTCCCGATGACATCATCCGCGAACTCGGCCTGCAGCCGCATCCCGAAGGTGGCTGGTACGTGCAGACATTCCGCGATACGGCGGGCGGAGAACGCGGCCATTCGACGGCGATCTATTATCTGCTGACCAGGGGACAGCGTTCGCACTGGCATCGTGTCCATGACGCCGCCGAGGTCTGGCATTATTACGCCGGCGCGCCGCTCTCGCTGCACCGGTCGGAAGACGGAACGGCAAGCGAGACCCTGACGCTCGGAACGAATCTCCCTGCTGGCGAGCGGCCGCAGGCAATCATTCCCGCCAATTGGTGGCAATCGGCCGAAACCCTTGGCGATTTCAGCTTGGTCGGCTGCACCGTCTCGCCCGGCTTCGAATTTTCGAGCTTCGAGATGGCGCCGCCCGATTGGAAGCCCGGCGGCTAGAGCATGATGCCGAAAAGTGTGGGCGGTTTTCGGGCGACATCATGCTCCAACTATCTAATTTAGAACAGGATTCAGATTTTAGGCCGGCCGGGCCTAAATCTGAATCCTGTTCTAAGGCCTACTCTGCTGCCGCAGACTGCGCCGGAGTTTTGCGGCGGAACATGTCCTGGGCGGCGAGCACCGCCCCGCCGGTGACGAGCAGGCAGGCAAGAGCAATGCGCCAGCTCGGCTCGGCAAATCCGAACAACACCAGAATAAGCGTCGAAAGCAGAGGTGCTGCATAACTTGCCGCGCCGAGAATCTGGATATCGCCGTTCTTGACGCCGTAATCCCAGGCGTAGAAGGCGGCACCGACCGGAAGGAGCCCGAGCCCGGCGACGGCGACCCATTCGAAAACCGTTTCCGGCCAGACGGTCGTCTCAAGGCCGAGATGGCAGAAGAGCGACAGGATGGAGGTCGCAAGGCAGAAGCCGGTGACGACATCCGTGGAGACGGCGTCAAAACGCCGCGTCAGCAGCGAATAGCCGGACCATGTGAAGGCGCAGAGAAAGGCAGCACCGTAACCGACGGCATAGACGCCGTCGAAATCAATGCCGTTGCGGCCGACGATCAGGAAGGTGCCGCAAAGTCCGGCAAGCGCACCTGCCACATGATACCAGCGCAGCCGTTCGCCCGGCAGCAGTGCCGAACCGACGACGATCAACAGCGGCCAGAGATAGGCGACCAGTCCCGCCTCCACCGCCGGCGCGTTCCGGAGCGCGGTAAAATAGAGGAAATGATAGCCGAACAGCCCCGCAATGCCGGTTATCCAGACCTTGGCCGGCTGCTTCAGCAGCGCCAGCCGCGAGGGATTGAGGGTAAGAACCACAAGGCCGGGAATGCTGCCGATCGCAAAGCAGACGGCCGAAAGCTGGAACGGCGGCATCTTGCCGGAGGCGGCGGTGAACAACGCCAGGAACGACCACATCAGAATGGCCGTAAAGCCGATCAACGTCGCGCGAAGCTTCACCTGTCCCCCTTCACGGAGGCAGAAGCTCCGTCAGCTGTTGCTGCCGTATTTGACGGCAGTGATCGTCACCATTCCATATTCGGTTGGAATGCGCACATAGACAGGAGCGTATACATTTGCCGCGTCCGACTTGGCAAACCAGATTTCCATCCGGTTGCTCTTGCTGAGATAGTCGATGTCCTTGCGGCCTTTCTTGTAGCCCGAGCGCGGTACGAAGCGCACGCCGCAGACGGTCGCCTTGCCCTTGAACCCATTGGTGGAAAAATCCTCGTCGCCCTTCGACGACAGCACCAGATCCATGCGCGTCTCGCCGTCGAAGATCGGCAGCGTCTGCGAGCAGACCTTGGTATCGCCGGTGAAGACTAGGCCGGAGATCGGATCGAGCACCGAGCGCATGTCGCGCGGCGTGACGTCGATCCAGTTCTTCGGACGCTTCGGCATCGGTGTCGTCGTCGCCGAGATGATGTTGCCGTTGCGGTAGCTGACCTCGTAGACGCGGGCCTTCCTCTTGCCGCTCTTGTAGTAGAGCGAATATTTCAACGCCTGCAGCCTGTTCTTGCGCACGACGCCGGTGACGCTGGTCTTGGCCGAAATCGTCGTGACGAGATCGGCAAGACCGGCAGAATTGATGTCGCCGGCGATCTTGTAGCTGTGATCGTCCTCGATCTGCGTCAGGAACGCGGCGCGCGCGATCGGCAGGCCGGCGAGCGCCACCCGGTATTCCGTCCGATGCTGAATTTCGGCCGCCGATGCCGGTATGGCAAGAAGTGCGGCGATGGCCGAAATGAAAATCCGTCTGCCCGAATGAGCCATGGAAAAAGCCTTGTCTTGCTGCGCGCTGGCAGGCCCTTGCTGAGCGCTCTATACTCCTGCCGCGAAGGGAAGAAAACAGCAGCTTTTTGACAGAATTGCGGGAAAGGCCAAGGTTTGGCTTGACGCGAGCAGCCTGTCTGACTATAGAACCGCAACTTTCCAATCATGCCCGTTGGATTGCGCGCCTGGCTTTGCCGGGAATGGCAATTCGATGGCCCGAGAAAAACAAGAATAGGTGTTCCATGTCCCGCGTGTGCGAATTGACCGGCAAGGCCGTCCTGACTGGTAACAATGTCAGCCATGCCAACAACAAGACCAAGCGCCGGTTCCTGCCGAACCTGTGCCAGGTAACGCTGATTTCCGACGCTCTCAACCAGCGTTATCGTCTTCGCGTTTCGGCTGCCGCTCTTCGCTCCGTCGAGCATCGTGGCGGCCTCGATGCCTTTCTGCTGAAGGCCAGCGAAAACGAACTGTCGATGCGCGCTCGCCTGCTGCGCCGTCAGATCGCCAAGAAGACCGCTGAAGCTGCTGCTGCTGCTGCGTAAGCTTCTGCCCTTCTTTCATACGGCTTCAAAAGGCTTGAACGGATAATACCGGACAAGCCTTTTGCTTTGCCGGTTTGCTCCTCCAACTGGTGGCATCACCCAGGATAAAAAAATGCTGAAGATCCGCTATACCATCGCCTATGTCGCGCTGATGACGCTCGTCGTCGTCGCCTCCAACTTCCTCGTCCAGTTTCCGCTGAACGCCGAAGTCGCCGGCATCAACCTCGCGGACATCCTGACCTGGGGCGCCTTTTCCTATCCGATCGCTTTCCTCATCACCGATCTGACCAACCGCCAGTTCGGCCCGCAGGCAGCCCGCAAGGTCGTCTTTGCCGGCTTCATTGTCGGCGTGACGCTATCCTTCTTCACCTCGGTGCCGCGCATCGCCATCGCTTCCGGCTCGGCCTATCTCGCCGGCCAGCTGCTCGATATCGCCGTCTTCAACCGCCTCCGCCGCCAGGCCTGGTGGCGCGCGCCGCTGGTCGGCTCGCTGATCGGCTCGGCGCTCGATACGGTGATGTTCTTCTCGCTGTCCTTCGCCGCCTTTTTCGTCTTCCTCGGCCCGAACGATCCCTTTGCGCTGGAAGCAGCCCCCGTCCTCGGCGTCTTCGCCGCCGAGGCTCCACGCTGGATTTCCTGGGCGATCGGCGATTTCGCCGTGAAGATGATCGTCGGCCTCGTCATGCTGCTGCCTTATGGCGCACTGATGAACGTGCTGCGACCGATGCAGGCCGCTCGCGCCAGCTAATCAGGGACGCCGCCGGACCGCACCGGCGGCGATCGCGGGATGCAGCAGAGCCTCTGCAACCAGATCGTCGATATCTCGTGACGAATCGAGCCGCAACACCGGCGCCGTCTGCGTTTCCAGCCATTGTTCATGCGCCGCAAGGCTGCGGCGTTCCGGACCGGCTGTGTCATAGCTGGCCGCCCACTGCAGGAATTCTCCGCTTTTAACTTCCATGTCGCCACCAGGCCCGATCCTGTTTCCATATCGGGCAATCTCCCGCGCGCGGATGCGCGCCATCCGCAGCTCCGCCTCGATCCTGAGGAATATGATCAGATCGTAAAGCGGCTCCAGTGGCCCACCCCATTTCAGCGTGGATCCGGAAAGGACCCAGCCGTCATGCCGTGCCGCTTCATCGAGGAGCAGCCGGATGCGCTCGTCGGCGTCACGCGGCGTCGTGAACGGCGGATCGGTCGGCATCCAGAAGAAATCGTCAGTGTCGAGATGGGCGATATCAAGCCTTTCGGCAAGCGCACGGCCGAGCGATGTCGTACCGGAACCGGACGCGCCCATGACATGAATATGCACCACGAACTTCCCTCCGAGGCTGCTTTCCCGATGTCGCAAGCCGGCCGATTGCGGCGGGATAGCCGAGGCATATGACATCAGTCTGACGTCCAGAGCGCCGTGCGTCCTTTCGGACGCACAAAGGACGCTCTAACATTTCATTTTGAATCTACGTATCGTGCTTTCCGAAGGCTAGGATCAATTCCGCTTCCGGGAATTCGGCGCTGACCACGCGGCCTCTTCAGAAAGCCGAAATTCCAGCATCAGATTGCGCTGCAGGATCGAATGATTGTCGTCCGACACTAGAATGATATGGGTCGTGCCGTCGGCGGCCTGGAAAGCATCGAGCCCTTCCATATTGTCGATCTGCGAGTTGAAATTGCCTTCCAGCAGCAAGTCGCCGTCGACGACGGCGTCGGGCCTGATGTCGGCGCCCTTGATGCGCCGAAGACGCATGCCGATGCCTTCGGCCATGTTGAAGCGGCGCTCCAGCAGCAGCAGGTCGCCGTTCGGCAGGAAGGCACCGTCGGTGATGTCGAAGCTGCCGTCCCGCTTAACCGAGAAACGGCCTTTCAGCGGCCCGCTGAGAATGGCCGCCAGCCGGTTGCCGTCACTGTCGAGACCCCGTTCGGAAACGACGACCACGCCGCCCCGTAGCGGGCTGGATGCCGGCGCCGCGGTGATGGTTTCGATGCCGCGGTTGTCGCTCAGCATTCTCCGCGGGATCAGGATCGGCAAAGTGGCGATCGCTCCCGAGCCGGCAAAGCCGGGATCGGGATAGACATCGACGCGATGAGCCTGCTCGAAGGAGACCAGGATCCGCTCGCCGTCGAGCGCCAGGCCCTCGGCATCCATATGTCCCTTGCCTTCGAAGCTGCGCCCAGCGCTGTTCTTCATCGGCGTGATCTCAACATCCGAAAGGCCGGAAAGCCTGCCCTTGACGTCGCGCTCGATGCTGCCGGTCAGCCACTGGCCGGTATCGAGCACGACGACGAAATGTTTTTGGTCCGGCCGGAAACGGATGGAGGAGAGCGAGCCGAATAGCGCTCGGCTGGAGACCATTTCCAGCCCGCCGAGAAATTCCAGCGAACCAAATTGCGTCTCCGAAGAGCCGATCCTGAAATCGGAGATTTGCCGGCTAATGACAGGCACGTCGTCGCCGGCCCATGACGAGGAAGCGCCGGCTGCGATACAGAGCGCGATCGACGCCGCACGGCAGAGGCGCTTGACCGTCATTCTTCCCGCGATGTCAGCCGGCACGGCGTATCCGGCCGCCGCGCGGCTGGACAGATTGGTCCTCGAACAGTGAAGCAAGCTGCTCGGTCATCGCACCGGCAAGCTCGTCCGCATCGACGATGGTCACGGCGCGGCGATAGTAGCGCGTCACGTCGTGGCCGATGCCGATCGCCAGCAGTTCGACAGGCGAGCGCGTCTCGATCTGTTCAATGACAGCGCGCAGGTGCCGCTCGAGATAATTGCCCGGATTGACCGACAGCGTCGAATCGTCCACCGGCGCGCCGTCCGAGATCATCATCAGGATGCGGCGCTGCTCGCGGCGCGCGAGCAGGCGATTATGCGCCCAGATCAGCGCCTCGCCGTCGATATTTTCCTTGAGCAGCCCCTCGCGCATCAGCAACCCGAGCTTGGCGCGCGCGCGCCGCCACGGCGCGTCGGCCGACTTGTAGATGATATGACGCAGGTCGTTGAGACGGCCTGGCGTCTGCGGCTTGCCACCGGCAAGCCAATTTTCACGCGCCTGCCCGCCCTTCCAGGCCTTGGTCGTAAAGCCCAGGATCTCGACCTTGACGCCGCAACGCTCAAGCGTGCGGGCAAGAATGTCGGCGCAGGTGGCGGCAACCGTGATCGGCCGGCCGCGCATCGAGCCGGAATTGTCGATGAGCAGGGTAACGACGGTATCGCGGAACTGGGTGTCGCGCTCCATCTTGAAGGAGAGCGCCTGCATCGGATCGATGATGATACGCTGCAGCCGCGCCGGATCGAGATAACCCTCTTCCAGGTCGAAATCCCAGGAGCGGTTCTGCTGCGCCATCAGGCGGCGCTGCAGCCGGTTGGCGAGACGTCCGACAGCACCTTGCAGATGCGCCAGCTGCTTGTCGAGGAAGGCGCGCAGGCGCTCCAGCTCGGCGGCGTCGCAAAGTTCTTCGGCGGTGATGATCTCGTCGAACTCTTCGGTAAAGACGTGATAATCGACCTTCTCGTTGAAATCGGCGAAAGGCGTATTCGGCCGGCGGGTCTCGCCCGGCGTTTCCGAGTCGTCCTCACCTTCTTCCATCATGTCGTCGTCAGAGATTTCGGCGCCTTCGGTCTCGCCGTCCTCCATCTGCTCGTCGGCAACTTCACTGTCCTCGACGGGGGCGGCGTCGGTGCCGGCATCCTCGTCAACCTCGTCCTGGTCCTGTTCGTCGCCGCTCGGCTGGTCTTCCTGCTCCGACTGGTCGTCATTGTCGGCGTCGCTGTCATCGTCGCCGTACTCCTCGGCCATTTCCATGGCCGACAGCATGTTGCGGATGACCTTGGCGAAGGCCTGCTGGTCGTTGATCGCGCTCGACAGATTGTCGAGTTCGGACCCTGCCTTGTCCTCGATAAAATCGCGCCAGAGGTCGAGCACCTTGCCGGCGGAGGCCGGCGGGCGCTGGCCGGTCAGCTTCTCGCGCACCATCATCGCAACCGCTTCGCCGACCGGTGCGTCTTCCTGGCGCTCGATGCCGGTAAAATTCGCCTTCGAATATTTCTCATCCGTCATGGAGCGCAGGTTCGACGCCATGCCCTCCATGCGCAGCGCGCCGATCGATTCGACACGCGCCTGCTCAACCACATCGAAGATCGCCCGGGCATCCGAGCCCTGTGGTGCCATCGTCGCATGCACCTTCTCGTCATGGCAGGCGAGCCGCAGCGCCATCGAATCGCCGAGACCACGAGTGACCGCCAGCTCATGCGCCGTCGGCCGCTTGGAAAGTTCCGGCAGTCGAATGCGCTCGCCGGTCATCCCCGGCCGTTCGTTGGCGAAGGTCACCTCGACGTCGCCGTCGCCGGCGATCGAGCGCACGCAGCCGGTTATCGCCCGGCGCAATGGCTCGACGTCGACAGGCGCGCCGGGCTTTGCTTTCGAATTGTCACCGCGAGCTGCCATGATCGGTCGGTCTCAAGCTCCGAGAACGATATTGGCGGCACTTTCCTTCAGCTCGACGCCGAAGGCCCGCTGATAGTGCTCGGCGACCAGCGGACGCTCCAACTCGTCGCACTTGTTGAGGAATGTGACGCGGAAGGCGAAGGCGAGATCGCCGAAGATCTCGGCGTTTTCGGCCCAGGTGATGACCGTGCGCGGGCTCATGACTGTGGACAGATCACCGTTCATGAAGGCAGCGCGCGTCAGGTCGGCGACGCGCACCATCTTCGACACGGTCTCGCGGCCGCCCTTGTCCTTGCCGAAGCTCTTCACCTTGGCAGAAACGATATTCACTTCATGATCATGCGGCAGGTAGTTCAGCGTGGTGACGATCGACCAGCGGTCCATCTGCGCCTGGTTGATCTGCTGCGTGCCGTGATAGAGGCCGGTCGTGTCACCGAGGCCGATCGTGTTCGCAGTCGCAAACAGACGGAAGGCCGGGTGCGGCCGAATGACGCGGCTCTGGTCGAGCAGCGTCAGGCGGCCGGAGGATTCGAGCACGCGCTGGATGACGAACATCACATCGGGACGGCCGGCGTCATATTCGTCGAAAACGAGCGCAACATTGTGCTGATAGGCCCAGGGCAGGATGCCGTCCTTGAATTCGGTGACCTGCAGCCCGTCCTTGACGACGATCGCATCCTTGCCGACGAGATCGATACGGCTGACATGGCTGTCGAGGTTGATGCGCACGCAGGGCCAGTTGAGGCGCGCCGCCACCTGCTCGATATGCGAGGACTTGCCCGTGCCGTGATAGCCGGAAATCATCACGCGGCGGTTATGGGCGAAGCCTGCGAGAATGGCGAGCGTCGTGTCGCGGTCGAACAGGTAGTCGGTATCGAGATCCGGCACATAGGCGTCGCCCTTGCTGTAGGCGGGAACGCGGATGTCGGAATCGATGCCGAAGGCCTCGCGAACCGAAACGGTGGTATCGGGCAGTTCTGATATATCCAGGTCGATCTTGCTCATCATGTCTCCAAGGCGGGTGATGCCACCCGGCCATACTGTCTCAGGCCATGTCGCAACCCAGACGCCGCGTTTTTTATTCCGCGCCCGTCCAGGTCGGAACGTCGGCGATACTTCTCCGGGACTGAAACGAAACCTCGGCGGGATAATGACCGCGTGCGAGCATTCTTGAAAGAGTCCCGGACAAGAAACGCCGCGTCCGGAAGGTCGGCGGAGGCGATGTCGGGAAAACGCACAAATATGAGCCGCGTTTGCCTGCGGCCTCAGCCGATTGGGACCATACCCGATTGAAGCCCAAGAGCAAGGACGGGAATTAACAAAAACCGTTCTGCTTCAACAATTGATAGGCCTGGATGACCGCACGGAAACGCTCCTCCGAGCCGCGGTCGCCGCCATTGGCATCCGGATGGTGTTTCTTCACCAGTTCCTTGTAGCGGCTCTTGATCTCCGCCGATGTCGCATTGGCATCGAGGCCCATCGTTTCGAAGGCCTTGGTCTCAAGCGATTTCAGCTTGCGCGCCTGGGGAAAACGCGGTCCGCTGCCTTTGCCGCCTTCCTTGACGAAGCCGAAGGGATCGCGAACGCGGGTATAGGCGCCGGAGCGGATCTCCGAATGCAGCGGACTGTCTTTCGCCGCCTTGTTGACGCCGACCGTCCATGTCGGCCGATGGCCGGTGATCGCCTCTTTCTGATAACGCGCGATCTCGCCGTCCGAAAGACCGGAGAAATAATTGTAGCCCTTGTTGTATTCCTTGACGTGCTCGAAGCAGAACAAGAAGAACTGGCCTTCCGCATTGCGGCCGACGGGAGCGCGATGCGCCCCCTTCTTGTCGCACCCGTCCCATTGACAGGTAGGCGGCGCCTGCTCTGTCTCCGGCTCGCGTTTGCGGCGTGTTCGGATGCGATCGAAATATTTGGAATCAAGTCTCATGACGGCGCTAATTATGGGGCTGTCGCGAAGCGACAACAAGAATTGACAAACGGGAATGTTGCAGGCTTGGTAGGAACCCTTTTCGCGAACCAGCAAGACCGGATGATGACCCTGCGAACCCGCATCGAAGAAAAACTTGTCAAAGCCTTCGCGCCCGAACGCCTGAGCGTCATCGACGAAAGCCATCTGCATGCCGGACACCAGCCTGATATCACGGGCACCGGCGAAACCCATATGCGGGTGAGGATCGTTTCCGGAAAATTCGCCGGCATGTCGCGGCTGGCGCGTCACCGGGCAATCACCGACCTGTTGAAACCGGAGCTCGATGCCGGCCTGCATGCGCTGGCCGTCGAACCGGCTGCACCTGATGAACCGACACGCTGGTAGCGGCACCGAAGCCTATATGGGCATTGACCGTCTAAGATCCAAGCAGAATCAGGCTGGCTTTGCGCCGTCTTCCCCGGCCGGGCGGATGCGCAGCTTGGTGATGCGGTTCTTCTCCCGCTTCATGACGACGAAACGCTTGCCGTAGAAAGTGAAGGCCTGGCGCTCTTCCGGGATGGTCATCGATTCGTGGATGACGAGGCCAGCGATCGTCGTCGCCTCCTCATCGGGCAGGTTCCAGTCGAGCGCGCGGTTCAGGTCGCGGATCGGCACGCCGCCGTCGACGACGACGGAACCGTCGGCCTCCTGACGCACGCCCTGTATCTCGATATCGTGCTCGTCGGAGATGTCACCGACGATTTCCTCGAGAATATCCTCGAGCGTGACGATGCCCTGCACCTCGCCATATTCGTCGACGACGACGGCGAAATGCTGCTTGCGGCGCAGGAAGGCGTTGAGCTGGTCCTCGAGGTTGGTGCTGTCGGGCACGAACCACGGCTTCTGCGCGATCTTCACGATATCGAGGTTCTGCGGCTCCATGTTCGGCTCGGCGAGCGCCCGCAGCAGATCCTTGGCGTGGACGACGCCGATGATGTTGTCGATCGTGCCGCGCCACAATGGCATGCGCGTATAAGGGCTTTCGAGGATGACGCGCACCACCGCTTCCGGCGCATCGTCGGCATTGATCGCCCGCATCGCGGTGCGGTGGACCATGATGTCGGAGAGTTCGAGCTCGCTGAGATCGAGTACGCCGCCGAGCCGGTCACGGTCGGCCTTCACCACGGACCCTTCGCGGTGCAGCAGATCGACGGCGCCGCGCAGCTCCTCATGCGCCGTCAGCATCGATGTCTCTCGTGAGAGATTGATGCCGAACAGCGAAAGAATCTGCCGCACGATCGCATTGACGAAGGAGGAAACCGGGCCGACGACGGCGACGAAGAGCTTGGCCGGCAGCGCGATGGCGAGTGCGAAGCGCTCTGGCGCCGAAATCGCCCAGCTCTTCGGCAGCACTTCCGCGAAGATGACCAGGATGACGGTCATTGCGAGCGTCGCCAGCGCCACGCCGGAACTGCCGAACAGCCCGAGGAAGAGGCTGGTGGCGATCGAGGAGGACAGGATATTGGCGAGATTGTTGCCGATGAGCAGCGCGCCGATCAGCCGGTCGCGGCGCTCGATCAACTGCCGGACGAAGCCGGCACGTTGGTCGCCGTTGACCTCAAGCGTATGAATACGGCTGCGCGAAACGGCGGTCAGCGCTGTCTCGGAACCGGAAAAGAAGGCGGACATGAGCACCAGCGCCGTGATCGACAGGATCTCCGGCCAGTATGTCGCGAGAAATGCCAGAGCGCCTTCGACCGACATCAGGCGTGTTTTTCCCGGAGAAAGCTGATCACTTCGGAGGCCGGAACGTCGTCGGCAACGAAGGACTGGCCGATGCCGCGCGTCAGGATGAAATTGAGCTTGCCGCTCTTGACCTTCTTGTCCTGGGCGATCGCGTCCATCAGCGTTTCGGCCGGCGGCAGCTCGCCCGGAATGTCGGACATGCGGGTCGGCAGGCCGACCTCCTTCAGATGCCGCTCGACGCGCCGCGCATCGTCGGGGCTTGCAAGGTTCATCCGTGCGGAGAATTCATGCGCCAGCACCATGCCGATCGAAACGCCCTCGCCATGCACCAGGCGGGAGCTGTCATAGGCGGTCGCCGCTTCCAGTGCGTGGCCGAAGGTATGGCCGAGATTGAGCAGCGCCCGCTGACCATTCTCACGCTCGTCGGCAACGACGACATCGGCCTTTGCCTGGCAGCTTGCGGCAATCGCCTCGATGCGCGCGGAGCCGCCTGCAAAAACCGCCTTCCAGTTCGCTTCCAGCCAGGCAAAGAAATCCGGCTTGTCGATCAGCCCGTATTTCGCGACCTCGGCGTAACCTGCGCGAAATTCGCGCGCGCTCAACGAATTCAGCACATCCGTATCGGCCAGAACCAAGTCCGGCTGATGGAAGATGCCGATCAGATTCTTGCCGTGGCGGGAGTTGATCCCGGTCTTGCCGCCGACGGAGGAATCGACCTGCGACAGCAGCGAGGTCGGTACCTGCACGAAGCGCACGCCGCGGCGGACGATGCCGGCCGCAAATCCCGAAAGATCGCCGATGACGCCGCCGCCCAGCGCGATGACGTAATCGTTACGCTCGACGCGCGCCTCCAGCACCTTGTCGCAGGCCGTGATCAGATGTTCGAAACTCTTGGTCTTCTCGCCGGCCGGCAGGACGACCGCAGCCGAGGCGATACCCGCTTCATCCAGACTTGCGACGAGAGCTTTGAGATAGAGCGGCGCGACATTTTCGTCGGTGATAACAGCCGCCTTGCGGCCCTTGAGGCGAGAGGCGATCTCGGCGCCGGCCCGCACAATCAGCCCCGGCCCGATCAGGATGTCGTAGGCGCGCTCGCCGAGCGGCACATGCACCGTTCGGATGGCGGAGGCGGAGGTTATCGCATTCATGACGCTGCACTTTCCTTCTGAGCTTCGATCAAGGCCTTTAAGACTTCGTCGGCCATGATTTCCTTGCGGACGTCGCGCGAAAGCACGGTCAGATCGGCCTGCGCATAGATCGGATAACGCGCATCCATCAGGCCCTCGAGCGTCTGCTTCGGATTTTCGGTCTTGAGCAGCGGCCGCGTGTCGCGCTTGGCGACCCGGTCCCAGAGCACGTCGAGATCGGCCTTCAGCCAGACGGAAAGGCCGCCCTTCTTGATATGCTTGCGCGTCCGGTCGTTGACGAAGGCGCCGCCTCCGGTGGAGACGACACGCGGCCCGCTCTTCAGCAGCCGCTTGATCACCCGCGCTTCCAACGCCCGGAACTCCTGCTCCCCATAGGCGGCGAATAGCTCGGCGATCGTCATGCGCGACACCCGCTCGATCTCGAGATCGCTGTCGATGAAGGGAATGGCGAGCTGGCTGGCGACGATGCGCCCGACAGAGGATTTGCCGGCGCCCATCAGGCCGACAAGGATCAGATTGCGTGAACCGAGCGCGGCGCGAGCTCTGTCTTTCAAGCTGTCAGCAACGGTCAGCAGTTGTTCACTCATCGGTCCATTCACACTTTGTTTGCAAACCGTATCGACAAATGCAGGTGTAGCGTCAAGTCGCAGGCAAGGGAATCATGGCTTGAATACCGCTTCTTGCACTTGCAGATAGGCTTCTTATAACAGAAGCGAGCATGAAGGAGTTACCTGATGCCGACCCTGTTCCGTTTCCTGTTCGTCTGTGCGATCCTCGCCGGGACGGTCTACGGAGCGATGCTGGCGCTTGTGACCTTCGTGGAGCCGCAGCAGCGCGACGTGACGATCCGCATTCCGTCCGAGCGGGTCAATCCGCCCGCCACGGGCGCGATCGACACGACCCGGAAGTGATCGGTATGGTGGATCTCGGCCGCGTCCATGTGGAATCCTTCCTGGAGATGATGAGCGCCGAGCGGGGTGCTGCCGCCAATACGCTGCAATCCTATGAACGCGATCTCGACGACGTCCGCACCTTCCTGAAGGAGCGCAGCATACGGCTCACCGAAGCCGCCTCCGCCGATCTCGCCGCCTATCTCTCCTCGCTCGCCCGAAAGGGCTTCAAGCCCTCGTCCCAGGCGCGCCGGCTTGCCGCCATGCGGCAATTCTACAAATTCCTCTACGCCGAGGGACTGAGGACCGACGACCCCACCGGCATACTCGACGCGCCGAAGAAGGGCCGTCCGCTGCCGAAGACGATGGGCGTCGAAGAGGTCGGCAGGCTGCTTTCGCAGGCAGAGGCCGAGGCGGAGGATGCAAGCCCGGGCCAGCTGCAGCGCCTGCGCATGCTGGCACTGCTGGAACTGCTCTATGCCACCGGAATGCGGGTCAGCGAACTCGTCTCGCTTCCAGCCCGCGTGCTCGATCAGGAAGGCCGTTTCCTAATGATCCGCGGCAAGGGCAACAAGGAGCGGCTGGTGCCGTTGTCGCAATCGGCGATATCAGCCCTGAAATCCTATGGGCGCCTGCTGGCGGCGGAAAATGCAGCAATGAAGGAGCCGCAGGAAAGCCCCTGGCTGTTTCCCTCCGTCTCGAAAGAAGGATACCTGCCGCGCCAGGTTTTTGCCCGCGACCTTAAGAACCTGGCGATCCGCGCCGGCCTGACGCCGTCGCTGATCTCGCCGCATGTCATGCGCCACGCCTTCGCCAGCCACCTGCTGGCCAACGGCGCCGATCTGCGCGTCGTACAGGAACTCCTCAGCCATTCGGACATTTCGACCACACAGATCTACACAC
>NZ_VSZV01000062.1:0-2371 GCF_008919455.1 Rhizobium sp. PEPV16 | reverse complement strand
ACGTGATCAACCCGACGGCGGCTTGAACCGACTGGCTCCGTTTCAGCGGTTCGGGCGTCGGCGGTATGGCGGCGTTGCGCCTCTCGTTCAGCGATTTCTGGGGCGACATGTTACGAACTTAGGAAAGGCCAGCCGCGCCCCGAAGCATTCGGACCGTTTCGCGTGACTGTCATCAACCGAGCCGCGCCCGGCGACGAGCGCTTTAGTCCGCAACCCGCGCGCGTAGGCGGGGCAAGATCCAATCGAGGAAGCAGCGCACCTTCAGCGACAGCGGATCGGCTGGTCCATGCATCACGTTCACAGGTAGCGGTTCCGGCGCGAACTCCGTCAGCAATTCCTGCAGAGCGCCGGAGCGCAGCTGATCGGAAATCTGGTAAGACAGTACGCGGATAATGCCGATACCGGCCATTGCAGCCTGAATGGCCGCCTCCGTCGTGTTGACCGCGAGTTTGGGGTGCGGCTCGATGGCGAAGGCCGGACCGTCGCGGCGGTAGCGCCATTCCGGCGCGGTCGCAAAGCCCTGGAAGCTTATACCGTCATGTCGTGCGAGGTCTTCCGGCTGACGCGGCACGCCTCGCCGGGCCAGATATTCGGGGCTGGCGCAGATCACCCGGCGGACACTGCCGACGCGTGTTGTGATCAGGGCACTGTCCGTCAGGTGGCCAATTCTAAGAGCCACGTCAACCTGCTCGTCCGCCAGATTGATCTGCCGATCGACCAGCGTCAGGCGCAGGTTGATATTGGGTTGCTCCTTCAAGAATTGCAGCGAGATTGGCAGCAGATGACGCTCGCCGAAGGCAACAGGTGCGGTCACATGGAGCCCGCCACGCAGCGCCCCATGGTCGCCGCTCGCCTGCCGCTCCGCCGCGTCCAGCTCCTCAAGGATACGGCGTGAGGCGGCGACAAAGGTGCGCCCCTCTTCGGTCAGCGACAGGCCCCGGCGAGTGCGCAGCACCAAGGGCACGCCGAGGTGCTTTTCAAGATCAGCGACCTTGCGGCTGACCGTGGCAAGGGGGGCACGCAGTTGCCGCGCCCCGGCAGAAAGGCTGCCGGCATCGACCACCGCCAGCAGTACCGACATCGCGTCAAAACGATCCATGCAATCCTTCCGCTATCTGAGAGGAATGTTCTCAAAATGGCAGGATACCCTACTGTTTGTGGATATCATAGCTTCACGTCGTTCACCGGCGCTGTTCGGTTTCCCGTATTGCCAATGATCAGGAAGGACGTCATGCCCACACTTTCGCGCCGTGCCTTTGCAAGCGCTCTCCCACTCGGCTTGCTTGGGGGAAGCCTTTTCGGCGGAGGAATGATTGAAGGCGCGTCCGCGCTTGCCGCGACACCGGCTACGGCCAAAGCGCCGGTCAGCGTTACGCCGCTCGCGCAGATCCGCATCGGTCGTTTCACGGTGACGGCGTTGACGGACGGCTATGCGGATATGCCCTATGATTATTTTCCGGGGCGAACCGCGGCGGAGGTCGAACAGGCGGCAGTCGCGCAGTTCACCGCCCGCGCGGGCGGGGTGCGGTTCCTGTTCAACCAGTATCTCGTCGAGGATGGCGAACGCCGCATCCTGATCGATGCCGGTGCGGCAGGCTCGATCGGCCAGACCGGCCAACTGCCGCAGGCGCTCGCCGCGCTCGGCCTGCAGCCCGACCAGATCGACGCGGTGATCGTGACGCATATGCATCAGGACCACATGGGCGGTCTGATCCTCGGAGGCAAGAACAACTATCCCAAGGCGGAACTCTATATAGATCGCCGCGACGTCGCGCATTGGACTGATCCGGCCAAGCGCAGCGGCGCACCCGATTATCTGCAGACCAGCTTCAAGATGGCCGACGAGGTCGTGCGCCTCTATCCGAGACTTCAGGCGATCGACGGAGAGCGAGAAATCGTGCCGGGCGTCTCAATTGTCGACCTGACCGGCCATACACCCGGCCATATCGGCGTGCGGGTCCAAGATGGCGGACAGAGCCTCATCATGGTCTCGGATATGATCTTTCCCGTCGTTCATCCTGGGGCGACCGACGTGTTCTTCCTGTTCGAGCAGGATCCTGCCGCGGCCAAAGCCATGCGCGACCGGTTCTTTCCTCGCGCCGCTTCCGAAGGCGCCCTCATCGCCGCCACGCACATGCCCTTTCCAGGGCTCGGCCGTGTCGTTGCCGACCATGGGCAGATGCGTTGGCAGGTAGCGGATTGGGCCCTGCAGAACTGAGGTCTGCTTGGCGGTCGCAAGAGTAGTGATCGCCATGACCCCTTCCGCGGGGCTGCACCGCGATTAAGCCATCCCCGCGGGGCCGCGACATCCTCGACGCTGCGCTGCGCGCCGACATGCGTATCGAGCTTGCCAAGCTGCACAGGCAGTTGA
>NZ_VSZV01000273.1:14697-21512 GCF_008919455.1 Rhizobium sp. PEPV16 | reverse complement strand
CTGCGCTGCAGTTCCGGCGTCTCCGATATCATGCGGTCGAGCAGGTTGCGCGGGAAGACGCAGATTTCGGAATCGGTCGCAGCCTCGGCCGACAGCGTGCTTTCGCGCACGAAGGGCCTGCCGACGAAATCGGGGGCGAATTGCAGGCCGACGATCTGCTGGCGCCCGTCCGGCATCACCTTGCAGAGTTTCACTACCCCGCGCATGATGTTCGAATAGAAGGAACTTTCCGCGCCTTGAGCGATGATCTCGCTGCCGGCATCGACCTTGCGGCGCAGCGAGTGGCGGCCGAGTTCGCGGAGCTGGCTGCTCGACAGCGCGCCGCAGACCACACCGTGCCGCGCCTGGCAGGAACGGCAGGCGACGAGAGTGCCGGCGTCGGAAACCTCACTGCGTGCGACGTCCATGTCCTGATCCCTTCGAAATCCGCGTGTGCCGGGTGTCGCTGCGCATGCCGGGCATGCTGGGCATACCCTAGACGATTACGCCGCGATTGCGGGTTCGGCTATCCCGATTTCTTCCAGCGCGGCTTGATGATTATCAATTTCGCCGGGACCGCGATTTGATCCAGATCAAAGTTTGCGTGCCATGGCTGTTGTTGGAATCCAGCGTCGACACGAGGCCGTCCGCGGGTTTGATTCGGATGGCTTCTTCGCCCCGCCGACAGGGCTGGCTTTCTAAAGTGGCATCGCCTCGCGCCTTGCGCGACGGCAAAGGCCGGCATTCCATTGCTGTTTAGGCAACACCCAGCTGCCAAATTGCCGCAACGCCGGGACGAAAGCATTGGCTTTTGAAATGGATTTGCCTATGAGGGGATTTAAATCGTCATTTCATGAGGTACAGCGCGTGACCGCTACATTCGATAAAGTTGCCGACATTATTGCAGAAACCAGCGAGATCGACCGCGCGACGATCACGCCGGAGAGCCATACGATCGACGACCTCGGTATCGACAGCCTCGATTTCCTCGACATCGTCTTTGCGATCGACAAGGAATTCGGCATCAAGATCCCGCTCGAAAAGTGGACGCAGGAAGTCAACGAAGGCAAGGTTTCCACCGAAGAATACTTCGTGCTGAAGAACCTCTGCGCCAAGATCGACGAGCTCAAAGCAGCCAAGGCCTGAGCGATATAACAGTCTTTTTTGAACGCCCTGCCGCCCTGAATATGGCGGCCGGGCGGTTTCGTTCCTAATTAGTGCATGCCGCCCAAAAGTGCGCAGCGGTTTTGGGATAACGGCATGCATAAAACAAAGACCTAAAGTGCGAACCAGACGCGCTTTAGGCGTCACCGGCGGGCGGATCTGGCCTGTCGGGCCGGAGGATCCGAATGCTGCTGGAATATTTCCAGATGATTGACCGCGTCGAAGCGGTCGACCTGAAGAAGGGTACGCTTAAGGCGCGATCCGTCGTGCCGGCCAAGAGCCCCGTCTTCGAGGGTCATTTTCCCGGCATGCCGCTCGTTCCCGGCGTGCTCCTGATCGAGACCATGGCCCAGGCCTCCGGCATGCTGGTGCTTGCCGTCACCAATTTTGCCGCCATGCCCTTCCTGATGACGGTCGACGGCGCCAAGATGCGCACCTTCGTCGAACCGGAAGCCGTGCTCGACATCGAGGCGGTGCTGGAGCATGACGGTTCGGGTTTCGCGGTCACCAAGGCTAAAATCACCAGCGGCGGCAAGAAGGTCTGCGATGCGCAGCTGAAACTGCGCACCATGCCGTTTTCCGAGGTGCCGCTCGGCGATATCGTGAAGAAACGTGCCGGCGAGATCGGGCTTCTCGAAGCGATCGCGGCGCAGGGAGTGATTGGATGAGCAAGGCTGCAAACGACGTCGTCATCTCGGGCATCGGCATCGTCACCTGTCAGGGCGTCGGCAAGGACGCGCATATCGCGCTGCTTTCGGCCGCGAGCACCCCGAAGGCGATCATCGAGACCGAGAAGTTCAAGCCCTATCCGGTGCATCCGCTGCCCGAGATCGACTGGTCGCAGCAGATCGCCAAGCGCGGCGATCAGCGCCAGATGGAGAACTGGCAGCGCATCGGCGTCTTCGCCGCCGGCCTTGCGCTCGATGACGCCGGTTTCAAGGATGATATCGAAGCCTGCGGCACGATGGACATGATCGTGGCGGCCGGCGGCGGCGAACGCGACATCAATGTTGACACACTGATCGTCGACGAAGCGCTGAAGCGCAATGAGCGCGAGTTGCTGCTCAACGAGAAGCTGACGACCGAGCTGAGGCCGACACTGTTCCTCGCCCAGCTTTCCAATCTGCTCGCCGGCAATATCTCGATCGTGCACAAGGTCACCGGCTCTTCGCGCACCTTCATGGGCGAGGAAGCGGCCGGCATTTCCGCCGTCGAGACCGCCTTCTACCGCATCAAATCAGGCGAATCCTCGCATGCACTTGTTGGAGGCGCCTTCGCGGCTGAGCGGCCTGATATGATCCTGCTCACCGAGGCGATCGGCGCCCATGCGCGCGGCGACTGGGTGCCGCTCTGGTCGCGCAAGCCGAGCGACGGCGGCGGCATGATCACTGGTTCGGCAGGCGCCTTCCTGGTGCTCGAATCGCGCAAACATGCTGAAGCCCGCGGCGCCCATATCTATGCTGTCATCGACGCGGTCGAGGGCGACCGCGGCAACCGCAATTCCGGCAATCTCGAAGTTCGGCTGGAGCGGCTTTTGGCACCGGCTGCCGGGCTTGCCACTGAGAGCACGGCGATCTTTTCCGGATCGACCGGCATGCACGATCTTGCCGCCCGCGAGCGGGCCGTGCTCGAACATCAATTGCCCGACGTTGCGATCCGCGGCTTCGGCGGCGTCACCGGCCATACGATCGAGACGCAGTTCACGCTGGGTCTGGCGCTTGCAGCCCTTGCCGTCGACGGCAAGGCCAAGGTTCCGCCCTTCGATGCCGCCCATGAGGCGCCGATGCGGGCAGGGGCCGCGGCCGCCGTCGTGACCACGGTCGGACACCAGCGCGGCGAGGGCGTTGCCGTTCTTTCCGCAGATGCGTGAGGAGTGAGAGATATGACAGCTTCCGCTTATAGAGATCACCTCGGCCGTCCGATCGTGGCTGTTACCGGCATGGGCATCATCACCTCGCTCGGTCAGGGCCTCAGCGATAACTGGGCAGCGCTTTCGTCAGGCACGTCGGGCATCCATGAGATCAACCGCTTTCCGACCGAGGGCCTGTCGACGCGGATCGCCGGCACCGTCGATTTTATCGGCATCCCGGTGCCGAACGCCGTCGAGCGCTCCTATGCCTTCGCCCGCGAAACGACGATCGAGGCGCTTGCCGATGCCGGCCTTTCCGGCGATTTCAACGGCCCGCTGTTTCTCGCCGCCCCGCCGATCGAGCCGGAGTGGAGCGCGCGTTTCGAGCTTGCGGACCGTTCGCCGGCTTCCGACCATCCAGGGGATGCTTATGAGCGCTTCCTGACGGCGCTGCGCCAGCGTCCGGATCCGGCCTTCCATGAGGCCGCCCTGTTCGGCGCGATTTCCGAACGCCTTGCCGACCGGTTCGGCACCCGCGGCCTTCCCGTTACGCTGTCGACCGCCTGCGCCTCCGGCGTCACGGCGATCCAGCTCGGCATCGAGGCGATCCGCCAAGGCCGTACGGATCGCGCGCTGACGGTTGCGACCGACGGATCGCTGAGTGCCGAAGCGTTGATCCGCTTCTCGTTGCTGTCAGCCCTTTCGACACAGAACGATCCGCCGACCAAGGCTTCCAAGCCGTTCAGCAAGGATCGTGACGGCTTCGTCATCGCTGAGGGTGCGGCGACGCTGGTGCTGGAATCGCTGGAATCAGCGGTTGCCCGCGGCGCCAAGGTGCTCGGCATCATGAAGGGCGCCGGCGACAAGGCCGATAGCTTCCACCGCACCCGGTCGTCGCCCGATGGCGGCCCGGCAATTGCGACGATCCGCGCGGCCCTTGCCGATGCCGGCATCGACGAGAGCGGCATCGGCTACATCAATGCGCACGGCACCTCGACGCCGGAGAACGACAAGATGGAGTATGGCGCGATGTCGGCCGTGTTCGGCGAGCGGCTCGTCGGCATTCCGGTTTCGTCGAACAAGTCGATGATCGGCCATACGCTGACGGCGGCGGGCGCCGTCGAGGCGGTGTTCTCGTTGCAGACGATGTTGACCGGCACTTTGCCGCCGACCATCAACTACAACAACCCCGATCCGTCGATCGTTCTCGATGTCGTGCCGAACAAGAAGCGGGCAGCACAGGTTTCGGCCGTGCTTTCCAACTCGTTCGGCTTCGGCGGGCAGAATGCCAGCCTTGTCATGGCGCTCGAACCGGCTTAAGCGGTTCGCGACAATTTCAAAACAAGAAGACCGTCTTGAAGGCGAGGGATTTTGCCATGCGCGCTTTGCAACTGATCGACGACCGCAAGCTTGAGATCACCGACCTGCCGCAACCGGACGCTCCTGGTGCCGGCGAGGTGACGCTGCGCGTCAAGGCGGTGGCGCTCAACCATATCGACGTCTGGGGCTGGCGCGGCATGGCATTCGCCAAGCGCAAGATGCCGCTGGTCATCGGTGCGGAAGCTTCTGGCGTCGTCGAGGCGATCGGGCCGGGCGTCGCCAACGTGCTGCCGGGCCAGCTCGTCTCCATCTACGGCGCGCGCACCTGCGGCCTCTGCCGCCCCTGCCGCGAAGGCCGCGACAATCTCTGCGAACATGTCTCCGGCGTGCACGGCTTCCATCTCGACGGCTTCGCACAGGAGAAGGTCAATCTGCCGGCGCGCCTGCTGGTGCCGGCCCCACCCGGCGTCGACGCGATCGGCGCGGCGCTTGCTCCTGTCACCTTCGGCACGGTCGAGCACATGCTGTTCGACAATGCCAAGCTTGAGCCGGGCGAGACGATCCTTGTCCATGCCGGCGGCTCCGGCATCGGCACGGCGGCGATCCAGCTCGCCAAGAAGATCGGCTGCACCGTCATCACCACGGTCGGTTCGGACGACAAGATCGAAAAGGCCAAGGCACTCGGCGCCGATCACGTCATCAACTACCGCACCGACCGTTTCGAAGGCGTGGTGCGCAAGCTCACCAAGAAGAGGGGCGTCGACGTCGTCTTCGAACATGTCGGCAAGGACACCTGGGCAGGCTCGATGCTCTGCATGAAGCGCGGCGGGCGGCTCGTCACCTGCGGCTCGACCTCGGGTGTTTCGACAGAGATGAACCTGATGATGCTGTTCCAGCAGCAGCTGAAGCTCTTCGGCTCCTTCGGGTGTCGCATGGAGAACATGGCGGATGCGATGCAGAAGATGGGCCGCGGGCTCGTCCATCCCGTCATCGATACCGAGGTCAGCTTCAGCGATATCGACCGGGCGCTGGAGCGGATGGAATCGCGCCAGATCTTCGGCAAGATCATCCTGAAGATGGATTGACCGCGTGAAGCTGTTCATCACCCGGATCGTTCTGGCGCTGAGGAATTTCCAGCAATGGCTGGTGGCTCAGGTGATGTTCGGCTTCCTGAATTTCCTGAAGCTGTTTCCGGCCGACGGCGCCATCCGCTTCGCCGACAGGATGATGCGCCGGCTCGGCCGGCTGACCAGCCGCCACAGACTGATGCTGACCAATCTGCGCAATGCCTTCCCTGAGAAGAGCGAGGCCGAGATCGAGGAGATCGCGCTCGCCAGCTGGGGCAATATGGGCCGGCTTGCTGCGGAATACGTCTTTCTCGACCAGCTGTTCGACTATGATCCCGAAAAGTCGGAGCCGGGCAGGGTGGAAGTGTCGGGCGTCCCGATCTTCCTCGACCTGCGCGACAATCCGCGCCCCTTCATCGTCTTTACCGGCCATACCGCCAATTTCGAGCTGCTGCCGGTGGCGGGTGCCGCCTTCGGGCTCAACGTCACCGTGCTCTTTCGGCCGCCGAATAATCCTTATGTCGCCAAGAAGGTGTTCGACTTCCGAAGCGCCCGCATGGGCAAGCTGGTGCCCTCGCATGCAGGCTCGTCCTTCGCGCTCGCCCGTCAGCTGGAAGCAGGCCAGGGGGTGGGCGTGCTGGTCGACCAGAAATTCCGCAAGGGGCTGAAGGGCACCTTCTTCGGGCGCGATGTCAAGACCAATCCGCTGCTGCCGAAGCTGGTGCGCCAGTTCGACTGCGAAGTCTATCCGGCCCGCTGCATCCGGCTGCCGGGAAATCGCTACCGGCTGGAAATCGAGCCGCGGCTGGACATGCCGCGCGACGCCAAGGGCAATCTCGATCTGCCTGCCGCCTCCCAGCTGCTCAACGACAAGGTGGAAAGCTGGGTACGGGAATATCCGGAGCAGTGGCTCTGGTATCACGACCGCTGGCAGATCAAGCAGACGCTCGCGCCTTAGAATAGGATGCTCCAAACGAATAGCGGAGCATGATGTCGCCCGAAAACCGCTCACACTTTTCGGCATCATACTCTAAAAAAGGTCCACCCCCATTTATCAGCGGTGAAAAGCGGCAGGTGCTCCCGGATTGAAACTGAGGGCACTTCATGTTACCCGTCACCACCAAGACGCGAATAATGTCTACCGGAAGGCGCATTTTTGGGAAGTGCAGCCATGTGAGGTTTCGGACTCGTCTCTTGGGACAATGGGAGTGGGAGGCGTCTTGCTGGAGCTTTTTCGAGCTTTTTCCTTGCGTTGCGTGCAAATCGAGGAAGCCATACGCCTGGGCGACGACCAGCGCGTCACGGCGCTCGACCGTCATGTCGAGCCGCTGGTCGAGGCAATCCTCGCCTGCCGGGCAGCCAATCTACTCGAAGTCTACATGCAGCTGCAGTTTGTGAGCCACCTGATCAGCCAGGATGCCGACGACAGCGCCAGC
>NZ_VSZV01000273.1:0-14687 GCF_008919455.1 Rhizobium sp. PEPV16 | reverse complement strand
CTTGAGCGATGATCTCGCTGCCGGCATCGACCTTGCGGCGCAGCGACTGGTGGCCGAGCTCTCGGAGTTGGCCGCTCCACAGCGCGCCGCAGACGACGCCGTGCCGCGCCTGGCAGGAACGACAGGCGACGAGAGTGCCGGCGTCGGAAACCTTACTGCGTGCAACGTCCATGCTTGATCCCTTCAAAATCCGCGTGTGCCGGATGTGGCTGCGCATGCCGGGCATACCCCAGACGATTACGCCGTGATTGCGGGTTCGGCTATCCGATTTCTTCCGGCGCGGCTTGATGACTACCAATTTCGCCGGGACCGCGAGTTGATCCAGATCAAAGTTGCGGTGCCTTGGCTTTTTTGGTAGCGCCTGCCTCGACACGAGGCGTCCCGCAGAATCCTTCAAACTTGAACGACGGAGCAAAGATCTTCCAATCGTGGGCGACGAAGCCGCCGACGTCTTTGCGCACGAGCATTTCCCAAATTGCATGACTAGCGACGGGGAAAGGATCCGGGTCGAAAGGCATCACGGGTTCCTTCAACTGGGTCGCCAATACTCTCTCTAACCGGTTTCCAGTCCAGTATGATTGTGCGACGTACGTACTAACGCAGTGCGCGCAGCTGGTGCGGCCCGAACGCGACCGACGCTGTGTCAGATGACCTCCTGAAGGAACGGGCGGAGACTGTCTACCTAATCGGAATCGACGGCGGTGGCACCAGCTGCCGTGCTGCAGTCGCCGGTGCGAACGGGAGTATCCTTGCGCGGTCTCAAGCCGGGCCAGCCAACATTCTCTCCGGCGCTCTCTCAGTCGCCAAGCAAACGCTCGAACGCGTGCGCGATGTGATCGATCGCAACGATCTTCCGGCCGGCCTCGAATACGCGCTCGCCGACAAAATGGTGAAAGCAGAACTCGAAGGTTTCGCCAAGGCGGTTTCCGAACGTTTCGGGGAACGGACGTTCCTGCCACTGGCGGCGAAAGACACTGATGGCAAGATCTTCGAGACCGTCACGGCAGGCATGACGCCCGGCCAGAAGGCCGAGGTCCGGAACGCCTGGGACGCCATGCGGGCGGTTCAGCAGCTGGCTGCTCATGAACGAACGACCGAAGCGCTGAAGCAGGCCGAGCCTCTGCGGCAAACTAGGAGCCAAGGACTCTCGCTGAAATGACGGCGGGAGCTGGAACGCGCCAGGCGATGACCGCGCAACAACGAGCGACTGGGATCATTTTGGTGATCGCATTGGTCGCCATACTGGCGATCGGCACCGCCCTCGCCGGCGGTTACCGCGTCAATCTGACACCGAGCGAGCCACGCGGCCTGTGGCGCATTGTTCCGCTCGATCGTCCCGTTGCTGTCAATGACCTGGTGTTCATCTGCCCACCGGCAACCGCGGAAATGCGGGAGGCGCGAGCGCGCGGCTATCTCCGTTCCGGTTTCTGCCCGGGCGGTGTCGCGCCGCTGATCAAGACGGTGATCGCAGTCGCAGGGCAGCATACCGAAATCGGCGCCAGCGTGAGTGTGGATGAGCAGGTGATTTCCTCTTCCAGTTTCGCATCACGAGATGGAAAGGGCCGGCCGTTAGCGCCGTTTCCGAGTGGTATCGTGCCGCCGGGATATGTCTTCCTGCATGCGTCATTCCCCGGCTCCTACGACTCCCGATATTTTGGTCCGGTGCCCGCCTCCGGCATTCTCGGCCTGGCGCAGGAAGTGCTCACCTATGCGCCGTGATTATCTTCGACCAATGCTGCTGATATTCGCTTCTCCCGCGATCGGCCTGGTGGGCTGGAGCGGCCATGTGGCTCTACTGCCCGTCGCGCTGGGGTTTCCAGCTCTATGGTCGATCTCGCGAACGAGATTAGTGGCGGCACTTGTCTCCGCCGGATATTTCCTGGCCGCGTCCCGTGGTTTGCCGCAAGGCGTAGCGGCGTTCTATTCGTCGGACGTCTGGCCGGGTCTTCTGCTCTGGCTGTGTGCGTCTTTGAGCTTCGTTGCCGTGCATACGGTCCTCTGGACCAAGAACGCCGGCACTCGTCCGTTCCGCTATCTTCTCGCGGCCGTCATCATGGCCATCCCGCCGTTCGGGATCACGGGCTGGGCGCATCCTGTCACAGCCGCGGGGGTTCTATTCCCGGGATGGGGATGGTGGGGATTTGCGCTTATGACAGCTGGCCTTGCGGGCCCGTAACCTGCATCTGGCCAGCTGTCGCCTTCGCCTTGACTGGCTTTTGGCTGAGGTCCGCCGCAGTCTCGACCGGCTCGAAACGGAAGCCTGGCGCGGCGGCGATCTGGAGTTGGGCGTTTCGCTTGGTCGTGAAGCCGGTCTTCAACGGCAGCGTGACATGATCGCAAGGGTGCGTGGCGCGACCGGCGATGGCGCCCTCTATGTGGTGCTGCCGGAAAGTGCGCTCGGCTTCTGGACGCCGACCGTGGAGAGGCTTTGGACAGACGTCCTCCGCGACGGCGATGCGACAGTCATCGCTGGCGCCGCGGTGATCGATGCCGGAGGCTACGACAACGTCGTTGTCGCGATCGACAGGAAGGGCGGCCACATTCTTTACCGCGAGCGCATGCCGGTTCCCGGATCGATGTGGCAGCCGTGGCGATCCGTGTTCGGGGAGCGCGTCGGCGCCAAGACCGATTTCTTCGCAAACCCGGTCGCTTCTGTTGGTGCCAGCCGTGCAGCCCCTCTGATCTGCTACGAGCAACTGATCGTTTGGCCGATCCTGCAGTCCATGCTGCACGATCCTGATCTTGTCGTCGCCGTGGGGAACGGTTGGTGGACCGAAGGGACGTCGATCGTCGCCATTCAGCGCGCCGCTGCCACCGCATGGGCAAAGCTCTTCGCAAAACCGCTTGTTATTGCCTTCAACACCTGACTCTCTAGGAGACTCCATGCTCGACGCCGCCCTGATAAAAGAATGCGCGGACCTTCCCTCAAGCCCGCGATCATCGAGCAATTCGTGATGGCAGCGCGCTCGGATGATCCCCTCGCTGTTACGGTCAAATCGGGCGGCCGATTGATACTCGTTCCGAAAGCGGCGTCGACCGAGGAGGCGATGGTGATCGTGCGCCAATACGCTGGTCAGGCCGTGGTCCGCGTCGGCCTGACGCAGTTTCCCGCAGGCGTTGGAGTCAACGAAGCGATCGATTTGAAGCCCGATCTAGTCGACCCCTGCCAGAACCTTCGCAAAGGCACGGCGATGTTCGCCAAGGTCCTCAGGATCGTTGCGAAATGGTATGGCAACCCCACGAGCAAAGACGTCTTCCCGCAGATTTTCGAGGACGCGGTTTACGCGTGGAAGACCGGTGAGTTCGAAGGCGCTAGCGTGTTTCAGGCGGAGGACCCCGGCGGCACGCTTGTCAACCAAGAGGAGTCGCAGGCCGATAAATCGGAGGCGAATACGGTCGATGCCGGGGCTCCGCTACGGGCCGAGGCAGAACCTTCGGACGAAAAGAAAATTGGCACTGCGGGAATACGGTTCGATTTATCTCGTGTTGGTGGTCAGCAGTAGCGCTGAGTTCGTCTTTGTCGCGAGGCAGGTTCGGTCGAGCGAGATTTCAGTGCGATCACAAAAGCATGATTTCCGAGGCGCTACTCTTGAGCCAGATGGAAGCTGGGATAATTCCACCAGCGTCTACTCGCTTCAGATGGTGGGCACCACCTTTCCTTGAAAGTCGGGCTATGGTTCCGGCGCGATAGTCTCGTTTTGGTGTCTCCTGTTCCCGGCATCTAGCCGAAGTCAGGAAATTGCACCTATCCTGGCTGTCCAGATTTCCCGAGCCAGCTCTGAGCATGCCACTTTGCTTCATATGAAATCAAAATGCAGAATTGGGACATCGTTTTGTAACAGGCTATGGCCATAAGCGCGAGTGGCAATTAACTCCGACTCTTTCGGCAACCCACGACCCTGAGGCGATACGAAATGTTCCCTGCAGCTTGGCCCTTGGCGATGGCCGTTTTGACCTCGACGTGCCTTTCTAGCGAGGCCGCCCCACTATCCTTCCGTGAATTTGATCGCCTTGCTCGCGATTGCGCACCATCGGTTGATCCGACGACCTTAGCGGCAATTGCCAAGGTCGAAAGTGGCTTTGATCCACTTGCGGCACATGACAATACGACGGGTGAGAGCCTTCACTGGGATGATCAAACGCAAGCACGCTATGGTGTCAAAGACCGCCTCGACGCGCAGCATTCCATCGACATCGGGCTTATGCAGATCAACAGTAAAAACTTTCCCGCCCTCAATCTCACGATTGAAAATGCCCTGCAGCCCTGCAAGTCACTTGCCGCTGCGGCGTACTTGCTTGAAAGCCGCTATGCTGGCGGCGACACTGCCGCGGCACGGCAACTTGCTCTCCGAAAGGCCATCTCCGCCTACAACACGGGCGATCTGCAGCGCGGGTTTGCAAACGGTTATGTTCGGAAGGTTGAGGCCGCCGCTCGAGAGATCGTGCCACAGCTGATCGAACTACCGCAACAGGCTGATGAAAAGCAGATATCGGAAGACATATGGGACGTCTGGGGCTCGTACGAGCAAGAGCGTTCGGAGGACGATTCATCGCGTCTCCAAACACATCAAAAGGTCGCACGACCTTGAATTCAAACAACAATAATGACCAATGGTCAATCGAATGGAGATACAAATAATGGCGTTACCTAACACAAATCGTGTACGTTTTAGCTCCCTTTCTCTGCTGTGCGCAACGTTGCGTGCTGCAGTTCCCTATGCGCCAGCTGCCGGCGGAGCGGCGGCCTGGAGTATTGTCTGCTCCGCGCCTGCGATGGCGCAAGTCACGGGCGGGACCGATCCCGCGACGATGGTAAATAATATCTGCACGTTCATCCTTGGTCCGTTTGGACAGTCACTGGCTATCCTGGGCATCGTCGCCATCGGCATATCGTGGATGTTCGGTCGTGCTTCACTCGGTCTCGTTGCCGGTGTCATCGGTGGCATCGTCATCATGTTCGGGGCCAGCTTCCTTGGCAAAGCACTCATTGGCGCCGGCGGATGAGCGACCGACTGGAAGAGAGTATTCTCTACGTGGCGGCCACACGCCCTGCATTATTCCTAGGCGTGCCGCTCACCTTGGCCGGATTGCTCATGATGTTAGCCGGCCTAATCATCGTCATCGTTCAGAATCCACTTTACGAAATTATCCTTGTGCCACTGTGGTTCGGATCAAAAGTTGTTGTTGAGCGCGACTATAATGCCGCGAGCGTGGCGCTACTCTATCTGCGGACCGCAGGCAGAAGCGTCGATGGGCCGATCTGGGGGGGGGCAAGCGTCAGTCCCAACCCGATCAAAGTGCCGAGGCGAGGAAGAGGAATGGCTTAATGTTCGGCACAAGTGGCAGGACCGAGAGGTCTGGTGAGATATATCTGCCATATGTTGGCCACCTCAGCGACAAGGCTGTCCTTCTCGAAGACGGCGCAATCATGGCCATGGCACATGTCAGAGGCTTGCCCTTCGAACTGGAAGACGTTGCAATCCGAAATGCACGCTGCCGAGCGTTTAATACGCTCTTACGCAACATTGCCGATGATAACGTATCGATATGCGCCCATCTCGTGCGACATAATGATGTCCCGTCACCCCCGGCACGGCAGTTCCGAAGCACGTTTGCTGGTAGTCTGAGTGAAGCTTATGAGCATCGTGTGCTGCTTGGAAATCTTTTTCGCAACGATCACTTCCTTACCTTGATCGTGTACCCTCGCAGTACCGTCGGAAAATTCAGAGGCCGTTTTTTCAAGCGCTACGAAGGCAAGGAAGTCGATCTGGCAAGCCAAGCGCGGAACCTGGAAGATCTCTGGCACATCACTGCTGGCGCCCTCGACGCTTACGGTCTCCGCCGACTTGGGATTCGCGAGAAAGATGGCGTGATTTTCTCAGAAATCGCGGAGGCACTCCGGCTGATAATGACCTGCCGTTTGACTCCAGTTCCAATGGTTAGCGGCTCACTGGGCGCTTCGATTTATACTGATCGTGTGATCTGCGGCAAACGCGCAGTGGAGATTCGTACCCCCGGAGATAGCTACGTCGGCTCAATGTTTTCATTTCGAGAATATCCAGCGAAAACCAGTACAGGTATGCTCCATCCGCTACTGTCCACGAATTTCCCGCTTGTTTTAAGCCAGAGTTTCTCCTTCCTCACGCGTGCACAGGCTCATGCCAAACTTAGCCTTAAGTCCAGTCAAATGACGAGCTCTGGTGACAAGGCCGTCAGCCAGATCACAGAACTCGCCGAAGCAGAGGACGCACTGGCAAGCAACGAATTCGTAATGGGCTCGCACCATTTAAGCCTCTGCGTCTATGCCGATGATCTCAATAGCCTTGCCGACCGCGCTGCAAGCGCCCGCACTCGGTTGGCGGAATCGGGCGCCGTCATTGTCCAGGAAGGTATTGGTATGGAGGCGGCTTACTGGGCGCAACTTCCGGGGAATACCAAGTGGCGCACGCGACCCGGGGCAATTACCTCCCGCAATTTCGCCGGCCTGGTCTCATTTGAGAATTTCCCCAGCGGCGCGAATTCTGGCCATTGGGGCAATGCAGTTGCACGCTTCCGCACCAACGGCGGCACCCCTTTCGATTATGTCCCTCATGAGAATGATGTTGGCATGACGGCGATATTCGGACCCGTCGGAAAAGGCAAAACAACGCTAATGACCTTTATCCTTGCGATGCTCGAGCAGAGCACGGCTGAACGTAATGGTGCGATAGTTTTCTTTGACAAAGACCGCGGTGGTGAACTGCTGGTACGTGCTACCGGAGGGACATATCTGGCACTACGCAGAGGCGTTCCCAGCGGTTTGGCGCCTCTGCGGGGCCTCGAAAATACGTCGACTTCGCGCGATTTTCTGCGCGAGTGGATGGTCGCACTCATCGAGAACGACGGACGTGGAGCAATTTCGTCGGAAGAGGTTCGCCGCTTGGACCGGGGCATCACCCGACAACTTTCGTTTGAGCCAGCTATGCGCTCAATCGCAGGTCTACGCGAATTCCTGTTGCACGGCCCCTCAGAAGGCGCAGGTGCACGGTTGGAGCGGTGGTGCCGAGGAAGCGCGCTGGGTTGGGCCTTTGACGGCGAGATAGATGAAGTAAAGCTCGACGCTTCCATTACAGGCTTCGACATGACGCAGCTGTTGGAGTACGAGGAGGTCTGCGCGCCGGCAGCTGCCTATCTACTGCATCGCGTAGGCTCTGTCGTGGACGGACGTCGCTTTGTCATGAGTTGCGACGAGTTCCGGTTTTATTTATTAAACCCCCAATTCGCTGCCGTCATCGACAAGTTCTTGCTGACCGTTCGCAAGAATAACGGCTTGTTGATACTCGCAACACAGCAACCCGAGCACGTTCTGGAATCGCCCATCGGAGCCAGTCTTGTTGCACAATGCATGACAAAAATCTTCTATCCATCACCGACGGCGGACCGATCAGCCTATATCGACGGCTTGAAGTGTACCGAAGGAGAATTTCAGGCTATCCGCGAGCACATGGCAATCGGCAGCCGCAAATTTTTGCTTAAGCGCGAGAGCGGGAGCGTTGTCTGCGAATTCGACTTGGCTGAGATGCGCGAATATGTCGCCGTACTGTCCGGGCGGGCCAACACGGTGCGCTTTGCCGATCAACTCCGCGACGAATACGGAGAGGCCCCCGGTGCGTGGATCGACAAATTCATGGCACGTTACCATGAAGTGCAGGATTGACGGAGGAACTTTGATGAAATTTGCCCAACTCACAGTTACAGCGCTGACCACCTTCCTAGTGCTGCAGGGTCCAGCTCGCGCGCAGTTTGCCGTCATTGACATGGGAGCAATAGCTCAGACCATCGTGCAAATCGAAAAAACAGCCGCGATTCTCGAGCAGACAATGAATTTGGTGACGGTGTTCTCGTCGTCCTTCGGCGTCGCCGGTCTGTTAGGCTCGCTCAACCAAGCGAACCGATATCCCTTGACCAATCAGCTAAACGAGAAAATGTTCGGTAGCGATAAGATACTAAGCGTGACGATACCAACCGGGTCCACGGCGCGCGCGATCATTCAAAATCGCGAAATCTCGGGTACCGACGCGGAAGCGAAGCTGCTACTGCAACAAATTACCGGTGCTGCTAATGCCGCGGACATTGCAGCCGACAATCTGGAGAAGATGGGCCAGCGCCTGGCAGAAAACAGCAAGACGCTCGCTCAGCTGTCTAGTTCAAGGAACATAATGCAGGCCACCGTCACGAACGGTTTGCTTCTCAAACAGATCCACGACGCCATCATCCAGAACAGCCAGGCGACCAGTTTGCTGACGATGACCACTGCGCAGGCCAGCCTTCACGCCGCGGAAGAGGCGGCAGCGCAGCGACTAGAACGCGAGAAAACCGGGCGCATCTTTGGCCCGTGGTAATTCGGCTCAGATAATAATTCAAACTCAGCCCACCTGCGGTGGAAAGAGCCAAATCAGGTTGGAGCGATGAAGTTTGCAATTTCTGCGCCGTTTACGGCTATACATACGGTCTTTGATCAGGCCTTCACAATCGCACTGAACTCCGTGCTCGGAAAGATCCAGAGCGCGCTCAATGCGCCTCTGGTGGCGTGTGTCACGCTTTGGATAATAGTCCAAGGCTTTTTGGTGATGCGTGGCGAAATCGATACCCGTGGTGGAATCACGAAGATCATCACGGTGTCGATCGTTATCTCCCTGATCCTAGGCCAGGCGAACTATCATGACTACGTCGTGTCATTCTTTGAGGATACGATCCCGAGCTTCGTTGACCAGATCAGCGGCAGTAACATTCCGCTGGTTAATATTCCCGCAAAGCTCGACTTCATGTTCGCTCTAAGCCAGGTCTGCTTTCAGAAGATCGCATCCGAAATTGGACCGATGAATAGCCAAGACACTCTTGCCTTCGAAGGCGCACAGTGGATTTTCTACGGTGCACTTTGGGTAGCGTTCGAGATCTATGACGCCTGTGGGATCCTAACCAAGCTACTGGTAGCGATCGGACCGCTGATCCTTGTAGGCTATCTCTTTGATCACACGCGCGATATGGCTTCCAAATGGGTCGGACAGCTCCTCTCCTACGGGCTGCTGCTTCTCCTGTTGAACATCGTGGCAACTCTGGTCATCGCAACGGAACTAGCAGCTCTCGCATTCATGCTCGGCGTGATCAACCTTGCGGGCACGACTGCAGCCAAGATTATCGGGCTTTACGAACTCGACATGTTCTTTCTAGCTGGTGACGCCCTGATCGTCGCACTTCCGATGATAGCCAGCAATATTGGTGGTGGCACCTGGGCGGGTACAAATAAATCTCTCAGCCTCAGCCGCCAATTAGCCCAGATCACACGCGGTTAAGTGCAATGAAATGAAAATTGAGGTTGACGACATGAAGTATTGTTCTCTGTTTCTGTTCCTCGCTTTGGCCGCTTGCAAGACAAGTGATTCGCTGGCGACTTGCAAGGGTGCGGCTTTCCAGCTGAATGCGGGGCGATGGCAACCCACCACATCGGATCTCGACGTCGAATGTGCGGGAGAGCCTAAATGAAGGGACCTGAGTATGGTCTCCTGGTGGGGCGAGAGTCGCTTTCCGCACATTACAAGGAAGTGGAGGCCTTCCAAACTTCACGCGCGAAGTCGGCGCGGCGTCTTTCCAAGGTATTGGTCGTCATTGCGGCTGCTGCTGTTCTTGGAAACGTTGCGCAGGCCTTCACTATCGCCGCCATGGTTCCGTTGACCAAGCTTGTGCCCGTATATCTTTGGGTGCGACCGGATGGGACGGTTGACAGCGAGGTATCCGTGTCTCGACTGCCAGCCACGCAAGAGCAGGCAATCATCAATGCTTCACTGTGGCAATATGTTCGCCTACGCGAGGGTTATACATCGGACACAGCTCAATATGCCTATGACCTCGTATCGAGTTTCAGCGCATCGTCTGTTCGCCAAGAATATCAGCAATTCTTCAATTACCCCAGTCCGAGCTCGCCCCAGGTCACAATCGGCAAGCGAGGTAGGCTAGATGTCGAGCACATCTCCTCAAACGATATTGCGCCGGGAGTGCAGCAGATTCGTTACAGACGAACGCTCATCTTGGATGGTCAGATGTCAACGGTGAGTACTTGGACTGCAACCGTCCGCTATGAAAATGTCACAAGCCTGCCTGGCCAATCGAGGCTGACAAATCCAGCAGGATTAATCGTTACCTCCTACCGGGCTTCGGAAGATACCGTCTCGAATGCGGGAGGGACTCAGCCATGACAACAAGGGCCGTTTTCACACTGATCTGTTTGATTTCCTTTGCGATGGGCGTGCATGCGGAAGATACTCCTGCTGCCGGCAAACTGGATCCGCGCATGCGCTATCTGGCCTACAACCCCGACCAGGTGGTCCGAATGTCAACCGCTGTCGGCGCAACACTAGTTGTCACTTTCGGAGCCGGCGAGACGGTAACAGCAGTCGCCGTGTCGAATAGCAAGGATCTGGCAGCCCTTCCGCGAGGCAACTATCTCTTTTTCAAGGCCAGTCAAGCCCTGTCCCCACAGCCAGTTATTGTGTTGACTGCGAGCGAGGCAGGTACGCGACGATATGTCTTCAACATTTCCACCAAGGTCATGTCTCGACTTGATAAAGAGCAACCTGACCTATACTACAGCGTACAATTCGTCTATCCGAACGACGACGCTGCTGCTCGGCGGAAGGAACTAGAAAAGCAATCGATATTCGATGGGATGCGGGCGAAAGCGCGGTCTCAACAGAGAGCTCAGGATTTGTTGGATCAGCCGGCCGCAGCCGCCAATCCTGATGCCAACAATTTCCACTACGTCGCACAGGGCGATCACTCGCTAACACCATTGGAAGTCTTCGATAACGGAGTCACCACTGTATTCCGCTTTCCAGGCAATGTACGCATTCCCTCCATCTACATGATCAATCCGGACGGTAAGGAAGCTGCTGCCAATATTTCGATCAAAGGAGCCTATATCGAGGTCTCCGCAGTTGCGCGTGAATGGCGGCTGAGGGATGGCCATACAGTATTAGGAATTTTCAATAGCGCATACGATCCCATTGGAAGAAATCCGGGCACCGGTACGGTAAGAGCCGATGTATGGCGCGTTGTGAAAGGGACGAGCCGATGAATGACGCCAACTCAGAATCGGGGCACGATGTAGATGCGTCGGGATCCCTGGTTACCGAGCCAACTCGTCGAAGTCTTTCGGGATCAAAGAAGTTGTTGATTGCAAGCCTAATTCTGGCTTCATCTCTATCTCTCATCTGGACCGTCGGATTCTCAAAGAAAAGAGGCGCCCCCCCTCCGCCGCCCCAAACACCGTTGGTCGCCAACGCAGAGCCTTTTCGCCCGGCACCGATTGAGGTTGCGCCCGATCCTCCAACACCCAAACAGGCTGTTCAGACGTCAGCCTCCGCGCCAGAACGGAACTCTCCAGAGCTGGATGATGCGCAGGTCGCGCAATCGGCAATATTCGCTTATGATAGCGGTGATCAATCGGCTGACATTAGTCACCCCCGCGAGGAGGAACAGAACGAGACCTCGTTGCAGGCGGGCGAAGCTCCAGTCGAGAACGATCTGTCAACTCGCATGAAACCCGGTGTGCAGGAGCCAACCAGAGCCAAACTCCTGCCGCACCCTGACTTCATGATTACCCAAGGAACCATTATTCCCTGCGTTTTACAAACAGCGATCGACACGAACTTGCCGGGCTTCGTAAAGTGCGTCTTACCCCAAGACATTCGTGGGGCGACGAATAATATTGTGCTTCTAGATCGCGGAACAACCGTTATTGGTGAAATTCAGCAGGGTTTACGGCAGGGGGATGCACGAGTCTTTGTAATCTGGAACCGCGCTGAAACACCGACTCATGCCGTGGTTTCGCTCGCGTCGCCGGGCGCTGATGAACTCGGCCGCTCCGGCATGCCCGGTACCGTGGACAATCACTTCTGGCAACGATTTGGAGGCGGAATGCTCTTGAGCGTCGTCCAGGGTACGTTACAGGCCGCCAGTCAATACGGTGAAAGTTCAGGCGGGCTCAGCGTCAACAATTTTCAAGGCAATGGTGGACAAACGGTCGATACTGCGCTTGAGGCAACGGTCAACATTCCGCCAACCCTAAAGAAAAACCAGGGTGATGCCGTGTCCATTTTTGTCGCTCGTGATCTTGATTTCTCAGAAATATACGAGCTTAAGGCGACCAACGCGCCAAAGAGAGCGAGAAGTCGATAAACTATGGCCCAAGCACCTCAACGACAATGAAGATTGGAGACTTTGATGCAAGCGGTGGCACATCCCCAATTGTATTTCCTCCTCAAACCGGTTTTGAAATGGCTTGAGGACCCCAGGACCGAAGAGGTCGCGATTAACAAGCCCGGGGAGGCATTCGTTCGCCAGGCCGGTGCGTTCACGAAATATCCTTCACCTCTTACATACGACGATCTTGAAGATATCGCGATCTTGGCCGGAGCGTTGCGAAAGCAAGATGTAGGACCACGAAGCCCTCTCTGCGCCACCGAGTTGCCAGGCGGAGAGCGGCTGCAGATCTGTTTACCGCCTGCGGTGCCCTCAGGTACTGTTAGTCTGACAATTCGGCGCCCCTCCACTCATGTTGCCGAACTCAAGGAAGTATCATCCCGCTATCAAGCATCACGCTGGAATAAATGGCAGTTGCGCAACGAGCGCCGTGCTCATGAAGATGAGGAGATTCTAAAGCACTACGCTTGCGGTGATTTGGAAAAATTCCTTCAAGCCTGCGTGACCGGGCGACTGACAATGCTGCTTTGCGGACACACAGGAAGTGGGAAAACCACGATGAGCAAGACTTTGATAAACGCTATTCCACCGCAAGAAAGGCTAATCACTATTGAAGACACACTCGAACTCGTAATCCCGCACGAGAATCATGTCAGGCTACTCTATTCGAAAGATGGAGCAGGTTTAGGTGCGGTAACTGCAGAGCAGCTTTTACAGGCTAGTTTACGCATGAGGCCGGATCGAATATTGCTGGGCGAGATGCGCGACGACGCCGCTTGGGCGTATCTGAGCGAGGTCGTTTCTGGCCACCCGGGATCGATTTCCACTATTCACGGAGCAAATCCTGTCCAAGCCTTCAAGAAGCTCTTTTCGCTCGTCAAGAGCAGCCCGCAAGGATCTTCCATGGAAGACCGTACGCTAATAGATATGCTCTCCTCAGCAATCAACGTCATAGTGCCATTCCGGACAAGCGGTGACGTGTATGAAGTGGGCGAAATATGGCTAGGCGCCGATGCCCGCAGACGCGGTGAGACAGTGGCTGATCTTCTAAACCAGCATTAACCTCGCAACCAAAGTGTCGTATCCGAGATGTGAGAACTTTAGTTTTCCCTACAGGTCCAAACCTCATCAAGGGGCTGAAGTGACCTGCCACTGAAGTTTCATCCGGCTGCGATTAGAGCCTCGGCGGGTTTGTATACGCCAAATGGCGCGGTGGGAGCAACCGGCGGAAACGCGAAGCTTTCATCTTGCGCAGCGTTGGAGCCGGTTGCGGCGATGATCCCGGCGTAGCCTGCCGGGGTCTGGTATCCGAGCGACGAGTGTGGCCGGAAATGGTTATAATCGTCCGCCCAATCAGCAATGGCGCTTCGGGCATGATCGAGGCCGAAGAACAGACTTTCGTTGAGCAGCTCGTCGCGCGTGCGCCCGTTGAAACTTTCGACATAGCCATTCTGCCTCGGCTTTCCCGGAGCGATGTAGTGCCATTCGACCTTGTGATCTTTCGACCAGGTGAGGATGGCATTCGACGTGAGTTCGGTGCCGTTGTCGGAAACGATCACCCCCGGTTTGCCGCGTCGTTCGATCAGCGTTGTCAGTTCTCGGGCGACGCGACGACCGGAGATCGAGGTGTCCGGGATCGCTGCCAGGCGTTCTGATCATGGACGAAATCCAGCGACCAGCGGGCATTGGCCTTCGCTTCGACCAGGATCGGCGCACGCGTGCGTCGGGCCTTCCGCTTGCGTACTGAAAGCCCTTCCTCGCGATACAGCCGGTAGATGCGGTTGACGCCGGACGGCTCTCCCTCCCGCCGAAGCAAGACCAACATTCGGCGGTAGCCGAAACGCCGTCGCTCATTAGCCAACTCGCGCAGCTTCGCTCGCAACTCGGTCTCCGGCGGTCGGCTCGACTGGTAACGGATCGTCTTGCGATCGGCAGATATGATCTGGCAGGCCCGCCGTTCCGAAAGACCCATGACGGACTTCAGATGCGTGACGGCTTCACGCTTGGCGGCAGGCCCTACCATTTTATTGCAAGAAGCTCGCGGAGTGCGGCCGCATCAAGCATCTGTTCGGCCAGCAGCTTCTTTAGCCTCGCGTTCTCGTCCTCAAGCGCCTTCAGCCGCTTCGCCTCGGAGACTTCCATCCCGCCGTATTTGGCTTTCCAATTATAAAACGTTGCTTCTGAAATTCCGTGCTTGCGCCAGAGATCGGCTGCCTTCGCACCCGCCTCCTGTTCCTTCAGCACCGCAATAATCTGCTCTTCCGTAAATCTCTGCTTCTTCATATGTCCGTCCTTAATGGTCCGGACTCTAATCCATTCTGGAGGAAATTCTCAGTGGCAGGTCAGAAGAGGCCGACACGCTCTAGGCCGTAGTGACGATTTAACTATTTGAGCCAAATAGCGATAGCGGCGAGTTTAACGAAGCCCATGAAGTTTGCGAGCAGCTTGTC
>NZ_VSZV01000232.1:0-15625 GCF_008919455.1 Rhizobium sp. PEPV16 | reverse complement strand
CGCCAACCGGGACCGCTACCTCGATTGCCTGAAGAAGGCCGCCGCCGGCCTCGACCACGCCCCGACCCGGCCGAAACGGGGCTGAGCGCTCTGCATCTTTCAGAAATCAGGGTGATGGCGCCGAAGCTGATCGAGCTTCTTCTTGAGCTCCAGAAGACGGCGCCGAAAGGCGGATGAAAGCGCTCGCGGGGTCACTCAATTCACCGAGAGGATCAATAAAGCCCGAGAATTGCGATTGCCGGTAGCAGCCTCACTCTCGGCTAATTCAGCGCAACAGCGTCTTCCTCAGGCGATGGATATGGGCCGCGCCGATGCCGCAGCAGCCGCCGATGATCGTCGCACCGGCTTCGGCCCAGGAGCAGGCAAAGCGCGAATAGGTGTCGTCATTCAAGTCGTCGCGCGTGTCGTGCAGGCCTTCATTGGCGGCTGCTTCGCCTGTTTCCCCTTCGAAGGCATTGGCATAGACCCCGACTTCGATGGGAGCATCCATCTTTCGGAAGACTCGCGCCGCGGTTTCCACCGCCGCCTGCATCACCTCGGGCTTGCTGCAGTTGAACAGGAAGGCTTCGGCGCCCGATGACACCGCCCAGGATGCCGCGTCCTCCACGCTTTCGCCGGAACGAAGCTTCGGCTCGCCGCCCTTGATCGCGGCCTCGTCGTCCGCCAAGGTGAAGGAAATCCAAAGCGGCTTGCCCGATGCCGCAACCGCCTTGCGGACGGCCTCGCCTTCGGCGATCAGGCTCAGCGTCTCGCCGAGCCATATATCGACAAAGGGCGCGAGGTTTTCGACAAGCACTCCGAGATAGTCCTGCACCCGCAAAGGTTCGAAGTTCTGCGGCTCGTAGGAGCCGAAGATCGGCGGCAACGAACCAGCGACCAACGCCTTCCTGTCGGTAGCGGCATCGGCAGCGTCGCGCGCCAGGCGACCGGCAAGACGGATCAGCGCCGGTCCCTCCGTCCAAAAGCGTTCTTCGCCGATGTGAAAAGGCACGAGCGCATAGCTGTTCGTCGTAATGATCTGGGCGCCGGCGGCGATGAATTCCTGGTGTACCTCTCGCACGATGTCAGGCGAATTCATCAGCGCCAGCGCCGACCATTCGGGCTGCTTCAGTTCGGCGCCCAGCCGCAGAAGTTCGCGGCTCATGCCGCCGTCGAGAATTCGCGTGGTGCTCATGAGGTAATCTCCATTCAGGCTGTCGCGCCGTCCTCGGCTGCGGGCTTTCAAAACAAAGTAGCGGGCTTCGTCGGCCTAGCGGCGAACCGGCACCTGCGCTTCGAGACTTCGGAAGACGCGGGCGATCACGGCGGTCAGGGCGAGATAGAAGAAGGTGACGACCAGCAGCGGTTCATAGACGAGCAGCGTGTCCTGCCGAACCTTGTTTGCCACGGCGTAGAGATCCATCACGGTCACCGTAAATGCGAGCGGCGTCGCCTTGAGCTGCATGACGATCTCTCCTGCAATCGTCGGCAGGGCGATGCGAATGGCGCGCGGCAGCCAGATGCGACGGATCAGCATCCCGGGCGACAGGCCGAAGGCCCGGCCCGCTTCGAGCTCGCCCTTGGGAACGGCAAGCAGCGCGCCGCGCAACACCTCTGCCTCGTAGGCTGCGTAGTTCAGGGTAAAACTGACGGCGGCGAAGAAGAAGCCCTCGCGCAGAATCGGCCAGAACAGGCTCTGGCGGATGCCGGGGACCATGGGCAGCAGCGAGCCCACCCCGTAGTAGAGAAGCCATAGCTGTATCAGCAGCGGCGTGCCGCGAAAGAAGGTGCAGTAGCTCCGCGCCAGGAGCCGCGTCAGTCTGCCGCCGCTGACCTGCGCGAAGGCGAGGCCTATGGCGATGACGAAGCCGAACACCACGGAGATTACCAGCAGGCAAACAGTCTGCCAGGCGCCGGTCAGAAGCAGCGGCCAATAGGAAGAGATCCAGGTGAAACTCATGGGGCGCTTTCTTCAGGCAAGACGCGGCTGTCCCCGCCGTACCCGTCCCTCGATCAGTTTGAAGACGACGTTGGAAACAAGCGTGATGGCGAGATAGAGAAGGGCCGAAGCAAGGAAAAAGACGAAGTAGTGCTTGGTGCTTGCCCCGGCAAGACGGGTGGCGAGCGCCAGTTCCTGGTAGCCGACGACCGCGACCAGCGCGCTGTCCTTGGTGACCGACATCCACAGATTGGCAAGACCCGGCAGCGCGTTCGGCAAAAGCGCCGGCAGCAGGACGCGGCGGAACCTCAGCAGCGGTCCCATGCCGAAGGCTTTGGCGGCCTCGATCTGGCCGACGGGAATGGCGAGGATCGCGCCGCGCAGCACTTCCGTCATGTAGGCACCCTGGACGAAGCCCAGCACGGCGACGGCCGCGACGAAGCCGTTCACATTGACCGGTGGCAACTCCAACGCGGCGAGCAGCCGGTTGAGTCCATCGGTGCCGGCATAATAGAGTCCGACGATCAGGATCAGCTCGGGAACGGCGCGGATCAGCGTGGTATAGAGATCGAGCAGCAGGCGCAGCATGCGATTGCCCGAGAGCTTCCCAAGCGCGCCGCCAGTGCCCAGCAGCAAGCCGATCGTAAAGGCGCAAGCCGAGATGGCGACCGTGGAGACCGCACCTGCCAAAAGGACGCCGCCCCATCCCGGAGGATAGGGAGACAGCAGGTCCAGAATACCTTGTTGCGCGGTCGCCATCGTTCCGGCTGCTTACTTTGCGCCGTAGATATCGAAATCGAAGTATTTCTTGTTGATGGCGTCATACTGGCCGTTGGCGCGAACCGCTGAGATCGCCGCGTTCAGCTTGGCCTTCAGCTCAGTGTCTTCCTTGCGCAAGCCGCCCGAAACACCGGCTCCGAGAATCTCCTTGTCATCGGCAACGTCGCCCATCTTGGCGCAGCAATCCTTGCCGCCATCGCTTTTCAGGAACGCGTCAAGCGCCAGTGAATCGCCGAAGACATAGTCGATACGGCCGGAGGCGAGATCCTGGAACGCCTCGTCGAGCGTCTGGTAGGTCTTTTCCTCCGCAGCGGCGGCGAAATACTTCTTGTAATATTCCGACTGGATCGTCGACACCTGGATGCCGATGGTCTTGCCCTTCACGTCCTCGGCGGTGGCGCCCGGCTTCTGGTCCTTGGGACCGATCAAGGTGCTCGGCGTGTTGTAATATTTGTCGGTGAAGTCGATCACCTTCGAGCGTTCCGCGGTGTTCGACATCGACGACCAGATCACGTCGAACTTCTTGCTCTGGAGCGCCGGAATGAGACCATCCCAGGAGATCTCGACGATCGAGCATTTCTCCTTCATCTCTTCGCATACGGCATTCATCAGGTCGATTTCCCATCCCTGCCATTGGCCGGAGGCGTCCTTGGCGAAGAAGGGCGGATAGGATTCGTTCATGACGCCGAAGCGGACTTCGGCCTGTGCGGTGACGGCGGAAAGCACGAGTGCCGCGCCGGCGAACAGTGTGGGAAGCAGTTTCATTCGCAGGATTCTCCTGGTTTGTGTTGTGTTGTCGATGAGAGATCGAAATGCATCAGTGGGTGCTGAGACCGGTGAATTCCCGGCAGCGGGCGCTGACGGGCGCCCCGAATATCTGCTCCGGCGGGCCTTCCTCCTCGATCCGTCCCTGATGCAGGAAGAGAACACGGCTGGAGACATCGCGGGCGAAGCGCATTTCATGCGTGACGATCAGCATGGTCCGGCCTTCTTCGGCGAGATCGCGGATGACCTTCAGGACCTCGCCGACCAGTTCCGGATCAAGCGCCGATGTCGGCTCGTCGAACAGCATGACATCAGGATCGACGCACAGCGCCCTCGCAATCGCCGCGCGCTGTTGTTGACCGCCGGAGAGGAACGCGGGATAGGCATCGCGTTTATCGAAGAGCCCGACCTTGTGGAGCAGGGCCTCGGCCTTTTCGATGGCCTCGCGCCGCGGAATACCCATGACGTGCACGGGCGCCTCGATGACGTTTTCCAGCACCGTCCGATGGGCCCAGAGATTGAAGCTCTGGAAGACCATCCCGAGCCCGGTCCGTATCCGTTCGATCTGCCGCCAGCTGCGCGGCTGCAGCCGGCCGCCCCGCCCCATCTTCAGCGCGATCTCCTCGCCGTTCACGGCGATGCGGCCACGATCAGGCGTTTCCAGGAAATTGATGCATCTGAGAAAAGTGCTCTTGCCGGAGCCCGACGAGCCGATGATAGAAATCACATCGGACTTCTCGGCCTGTGTCGAGATACCCTTGAGAACCTGTTGCGAGCCGAAGCTTTTATGGAGATCTTCGACGCGAAGAGCAGGAAAGGGTTGATCTGGCATGCATGGTTCCGGGTGAATTGAGTTTGCGAAGGATAATGATAAAATAACGCGGTTTTTTCGCGCAGTTTTCATCCATTCTGCATATTTTATGCAAAATAATCTTCTTCGTGCGGCAAGTACGGCAGAATGCGCGAGTTGCTGCGGAGAGAACTAGGATTGGACAATGGAACAGCTGGATCGTTTTGACCGTGACATTCTCGATATCGTTCAGCGCGACTGCCAGCTGAAAGCCGAAACGATTGCCGAACGGATCGGACTCTCGGTCTCGGCCGTGCAGAGGCGGTTGAAGCGGCTGCGCGAGGAAGGGATCATCAGGGCGGAGGTGGCCGTCGTCGACCGCAAGGCGACGGGGACAGCAATGGTGTTCATCGTCGGAATGGAGATCGAGCGGGACAATTACGACGCGCTGGCGAAGTTCCGCCTGTGGGCGGAGAAGCAGGATCACATCCAGCAGGTCTATTATGTCACCGGTGCGGTCGATCTGATCGCGATCGTCACCGCCCGCGACGTCGAGCATTATGACGATATCGCTGCCCTGATCATGGCTGACAATCCGCAGATCCGCCGCATGCACACGAATGTGGTGCTGCGGGACGTCAAGCTCGGCCTGTTCGTGCCCCTGGACTAGCGCGCACGATGCCCCGCCGGCAGTGGTTCCGACTGCCACGGATCGGGCGCCGACAAGCCGCTGGACTCGCTTTTGACAAAGGGCATAATTCCCGGCGCAAATTCTCGGGAGGAATGATCGTTGACGTTACGACACCAGATCATCGCATTGGCGATCGTACCGCTCGTCATTTCGATCCTTGCGATCACCACCTTCATCACCTGGCAATCGGCAAACCTCGCCAAGAATAGCATCGACACGTTCGAGCAGAACATGCTGAAGACCAAGGAAGCCGAAATCCTCAATCTGACCAACCTTGCCCTGTCCGCCATCCAGACGATCTATGACAAAGCCGGTTCCGACGACGGGGCCGCCAAGCAGCAGGTGGCGGCGATCCTGACCTCGCTCGATTACGGCAAGGACGGATATTTCTTCGTCTACGATTACGACGGCAACAACATCGTCCATCCGCGCCAGAGTTTCCGCCATGGGCATAACTGGCTCGACCTTACCGATCCGGATGGCGACAAGGTCATCGCCGAACTGATCGCCACCGCAAAAGCGGGCGGGGGCCTGCATCAGTACAAATGGCAGAAGCCATCGACCGGACAGATCGCCGACAAGCTCTCCTTCGTCGTCAGCCTCGACAAATGGCACTGGGTCGTCGGCACCGGCGTTTATCTGGATGACGTCTTTGCCCAAAGTGCCGCCGCCAATGCCGGAATGCGCGCCAACATAAAACGGACCTTCATCATCGTCGCACTGATCGCCGTGCCTTCGGTGCTTGTCGTTTTCACCACCTGCATGCTGCTGACGTTCCACGAGCGCCGCATGGCCGACGGCCGGCTCAAGCAGCTGACGCAGCGGGTTATCGATACCCAGGAAGAAGAGCGCGCGCGGCTTGCCCGCGAGTTGCACGACGGCATTTCCCAGAATCTCGTCGGCGTGCGCTATGCGATGGATCTTGCCGGCCGCAAGGTCAGGACCAATGTCGACGATGCGGCGCTGACGATCGACCGCGGTGTCGAGGCGCTGAACGGCGCCATCAAGGAAATCAGACGGCTGTCGCACGATCTGCGCCCGCGCGTGCTCGACGATCTCGGCCTGACGGCGGCGCTCGAGGCACTCTGCTATCATTTTGCCGAGCGGACGGGGATCGAGACGAAGATCGATGCCTCGGGGCTCACCGACACGCTGAAGGCCGAAGCGAACACCGCGCTTTATCGTGTCGCACAGGAAGCGTTCAACAATGTCGAGCGCCACTCGGGCGCGTCCAAGCTCGCAGTCAAGCTCTGGAGCGACGGCGGCCGAGCCCGCATGACGATCACCGACAACGGTACCGGCTTCGACGGCATCAAGGACGGCGTCTCCGGCAGATCGGGTCTCGGCCTGCGCAACATGCAGGAGCGGATGGCCCACTTCCGCGGCCTGTTGCTGATTAACAGCAGCGAGGCCGGCACGACGCTGACGGCGATGCTGCCGAAATCAGCCAATCGTCCCGCCGATCGGCAGGCAGAAGCTGCATGACGGAACGCCCGAAAATCAGGGTGCTCTTGATCGACAATCATCCGCTGGTGCTGGACGGGTTGAAGGCCGTGCTCGAAACATTCGACCATATCGAAGTTGCCGGTACGGCCGGGCTCGCGCAAACGGGGCTCGAGATCGGCCGGCAGGTCCTGCCGCAGGTCGTGTTGATGGACATCAACATGCCGAAGCTGAGCGGCATCGATGCGATCGAATTGTTCAGGAACGAACTTCCCCAGGCGCGGGTCGTGATGCTCTCCATGCATGACAGCCGCGAGTATATTTCCTCCTCGGTCATGCATGGCGCTGCCGGTTACATCCTGAAAGACGTTTCGACCGACGAGATCGTCTCGGCCATCGAGACCGTGGCGGACGGGGGGACGTATTTCTCGTCCGGCGTCTTCGACGCGCTGATGGGCGAACGGGCGGAGGAGGGTAGCGATCCCCTGACACCGCGCGAACGCGACATTCTCGGGCTGATCGTTGCGGGCAGAAGCAACCGGGAGATCGCCGAAACGCTGGGGATCACCCCCGCCACGACGGAAACGCATCGCAAGAACCTCAAGAAGAAGCTCGGCATCGCCACCACGGCGGGCCTCATCCGCTATGCGCTCGATCACGGTATCGTCTCGAAAATCGGGTAAATCGCGTCTACCCACTTCTGGGTAGGCCTCGGCAATTCAGCGCCGCGCCCGTCTTGTGAGGACAAAACCAACGCCATAGGACTCCATCCACGGCTGGCCGAGTGCGAGCCGTTGGGAGGAATTCACATGCGTTACATCAGCTTCCGATCGGTCGGAAAACCTCGAGCGACCCGAGCCGGGCCTGCCGCGGCCGCCGGCTGACAGACCTGCCTTCCACGCCGACAACTGGAACATGGCGACCGCCGCCCGCGGCGCCTGAAAGGTATCCCGACATGGAAAAACCACGTAGCAAGGCAGCGCTCTGGCTGCTTGTCATTCCCTATCTAGGTCTGCTCTGGCCGCCATTCTACAATGTCCGCGAGCCATCTCTTTTCGGCTTTCCGTTCTTCTATTGGTATCAGCTTCTCTGGGTGCCGATCACCGCAGCGCTGACCTGGATCGCCTATCGGAGCACTCGCCATGACGACTGACATCAACGGTACGGCACTTGCCGTCTTCATCTTCTTTTTCGTTTTGGTCACGGTCATGGGCTTCGTCGCCAGCCGCTGGCGCAAGCCCGAGACACTGGCCCATATCGATGAATGGGGCCTGGGCGGACGCAACTTCGGCACCTGGATCACCTGGTTCCTCGTCGGCGGCGATTTCTATACCGCTTACACCGTGATCGCCGTCCCGGCGCTGGTCTATACCGTGGGAGCCTACGGCTTCTTTGCGCTGCCCTACACGATCGTCGTCTATCCCTTCGTCTTCATGGTCATGCCTGTGCTGTGGAAACGCGCCAAGGATTTCGGCTATGTGACGGCTGGCGACGTCGTTCATGGTCAGTATGGATCGCGCGGTCTCGAACTCGCCGTGGCGGCAACCGGCGTCATCGCCACCATGCCCTATATCGCCCTCCAACTCGTCGGCATGACCGCGGTGCTGAAGGCGCTCGGGCTGCATGGGGAACTGCCGCTGGCGATCGCCTTTATCGTGCTGGCGCTCTACACCTATTCCGCGGGCCTGCGCGCCCCGGCTCTGATCGCCTTCGTCAAGGACATCATGATCTATATCGTTGTGATCGCGGCGGTTGCCCTGATCCCGTCGAAACTCGGAGGCTACGCCAATGTCTTCGCCTCGGCCGATGCGGCCTTCCAGGCCAAGGGGTCCGGCAACCTGCTGCTCGGCGGCAACCAGTATGTCGCCTATGCCACGCTCGCTTTGGGTTCGGCGCTCGCGGCCTTCATGTATCCGCATACGCTGACCGGCATCTTTGCCTCCAACAGCGGCAAGACGATCCGCAAGAATGCGATCATGTTGCCCGCCTATACGCTGCTGCTCGGCCTTCTGGCGCTGCTCGGCTATATGGGGCATGCCGCCAATCTGAAGCTCGACAGCGCCAACGACGTCGTTCCGACGCTGTTCAAGACGCTATTTTCGGGCTGGTTCTCCGGTTTCGCCTTTGCCGCGATCGCCATCGGCGCCCTGGTGCCGGCGGCGGTGATGAGCATCGGCGCCGCCAATCTCTTCACCCGCAATTTCCGGACAGCTTATGTCGATCCAGACGTCAGCGACGCGGGCGAGGCCAAGGTCGCAAAGATCACCTCGCTCGTCGTGAAGATCGGGGCGCTGCTCGTCATCATCTTCCTGCCGACGCAATTCGCCCTCGACCTGCAGCTGCTCGGTGGCATCTGGATCCTGCAGACGCTTCCGGCCCTGGTCTTCGGCCTGTACACCAACTGGTTCCGTGCTCCCGGTCTTCTTGCCGGCTGGTTCGTCGGCTTCGGCGGCGGAACTTTCCTCGTCTGGGATGCCGGTTGGAAGCCCCTGCATTTGATCAGCCTCGGCGGCGAACCCTTCACCGTCTATACCGGACTGCTGGCGCTTGCGGCCAACATCGCAGTCGCGGTCGTGGTCAACGCCCTGCTTCCGGCCAAGGCTCCGGTCCGGGCCTAGAGCATGGTGCCGAAAAGTGTGAGCGGCTTTCGGACAACATCATGCTCTTTGGGCCGAAAATGCGAAGGGCAGCAAACGCTGCCCTTCGCAAAATTATGCCGCTTTGGCGTTCCTGCATAAGCTGGAGAGAGATCAGAGCGACTTAAAACTCTTCCCAATCGCCGGCCACTGCCGCATTCCCGTTCGTCTGGAACGACTTACCCACTTTGGCAATCATTTGGCGCGCAGGCGAGGGCGCCGGTTGAGCATGTGGCGCCGCGGCAGCGGGCTGCGATGCGCGCTTCGGTGCCACCAGTCCGCCAATGTTGAACTGGCCCAGAAGCTGGAACAGCGCGTCGGCTTCCTTGGCGAGGTTGTGGGCGGCCGCTGTGGCTTCTTCCACCATGGCGGCGTTCTGCTGCGTCCCCTGATCCATCCTGTTGACGGCGGTATTGATCTCTTTCAGCCCCGTCGCCTGCTCTTGCGAAGCGCCGACGATGGCCCCCACATTGCCGTCGACCTGCTGCACCTGCTCGGCAATCTCCTTCAGCGCCTTTCCGGTCTCGCCAACCAGGGCCACACCGCTCTTGACGTGGCCGTTCGAAGCGTTGATGAGTTCCTTGATTTCCTTGGCCGCCTTGGCGGAACGTTGCGCCAATTCGCGCACTTCTTGAGCCACGACCGCAAAGCCCTTGCCAGCCTCACCGGCACGGGCGGCTTCGACGCCGGCATTGAGCGCCAGCAGATTGGTCTGGAACGCGATTTCATCGATGACGCCGATGATGCTGCCGATTTCGGTGGCGGAGGATTCGATCTTGCCCATGGCGTCGACCGCATCCCGAACGACGCTGCCCGAGCGTTCGGCACTGTCCTTCGTCTTGCGAACGAGCTGGCCGGCTTCCTGAGCCTTGTTGCTCGAGTCGGCAACGGTGGTCGTAATTTCTTCCAGGGCAGCGGCGGTTTCCTCGACCGAGGCTGCCTGCTGTTCGGTCCGCTTGGCGAGATCGTCCGAGGCGGAGCGGATCTCCTGTGCACCGGCCGCGATGGCGCTGGCGTTCTGGGCAACCTTCTGCATGGCGGCACGGAGCTTTTCTACCGCAGAATTGAAGTCGGCTCTGAGCTTTTCCAAGGACGGAATGAACGGAGTGCCGATCTGCTGTGTAAGGTCGCCATCGGCCAGCGCCTGCAGCGCATCGCCAAGCTGGCCGACTGCCTTGTCCGTCTGCTCGGCAAGCGTGCGGCGTTCATCGGCATCCTGCTCGAGCCGATGCCGCTCCGACACGGCTCGCTTCGCCTCGGCGTCGGCTTCCCGTTCCGCCTTTGCCGAAATTGCGTCGCGCAGCCCGGCCACCGCCCGTGCGAGCTTGCCGATCTCATCGCCGCGCGCTTCGAGGCGGCGATCGCCGTTGAGATTGCCGTCGGCCATCGCTTTCAGCGAAAGCTGAAGTTTTGCCAGCGGGCCGACGATCGTGCGTGCGGTCACAGCCGCGGCAACCAGTGAAAGAACGGCCGCAATGCCAAGCGCGGTCAGGGCGAATGGCTTGAAGCCGCTTGCCATGCTGCGAACCTCGCCGCCGATCGATTTGTTCAGCGCTTCCTGATAGTCGATGAATTTGTTAATGGCGCCGAGCCAGGCAACGAAGGCCGGTCGAGCCTGTTCGAGCAGAATCTTGCGGGCGGCCTCGCCGTCGCCCTTCTCCTGCAGCGCAATGATCTGGGCGACCAATGGATTGGTCTTCGCCTGAATGTCTGCAATCTCGCTGAGGATGGTCTTTTCCTGTTCCGTCGCACCGGCCGGAGATGCAACCATATCCGCCATGCGCTTTTCATTCTCGGCGTAAGAGGCTGCCAGCTTCTCGATCAATGCCTCGGCCGTCTTCCGTTCATCGGGAGACGTCACCAGAGTGACGTCTCGGATGGCGATCGCCCGATCATGCACGCTGCCGCGGTAGTTGATGGCAAACCGCTGCTTCACGCTGTTGACGTCGTTGATCGCTCCAAGTTTATCGTTGATCTGCGCAACTTCTTCCGTCGAATAGATGGTCAAGCCTACCATCAGCAAGAGGAGAACGCCGAAGCCAAGCGCCAGGCGCGCCACAACCCCGAAACTCATGATATTCTTCATATGCACTCTCCCCCGCGATGAGCTTTGTTCGAAGGATGTCTCGGCAGCCGACGGGCACCCTGTGCCCGGAATCGCGCTTGAGATACGGGACATCCGTCAAAGCAATAAAAGCCGATTTCATGCGAAATTCGGGTGCCTGGCCCGCCATCATGGCGGAGGTGACAATTCTCAAGAACGTCGCCCCGATACCTAAAAAATTAGAGTAATATATTTTAGAGAGTGTAAACGGAGCCGACGGAGCAAGCTATAGCGCTCTATCTGGATAGCATTTGCGCTTTTCGGATGGACAATTTGACGAGCGCGCTCCCGATGGTTGCGAAATCTCTTACCTCGCCCAAACAACAAGGTTCCGCGGCTTGCCCGCGAACTGCGCGACGCTCTGAACGGGCTCGCCAATCGGCATGAATTGCACCGGCGATACCGGAGCGCCGCTGCTCCGGCTTCAGCCGCGCAGCAGCGGGAGAAGCTGATCGCCCTGCCGTTTGATTTCTGAGAGATAGGGCGTGTCGGACAGCACGAAGTGGGTGATGCCGAGATCCTGGTATTTGCGCAGCGATCGGGCGACGTCTTCCGCCGACCCGACCAGCCAGGTGGTGCCGGCGCCGCCGCCGCCGAATTTGCCCGGCGCGGTATAGAGGTTGTCGTCGAGGACGTCGCCGCGCTCATGCAGATCGAGCAGCCGCTGCTGGCCGACGGCGAGCGCCCGCTGGTGATCGTGCCAGCCGCTGCCCTTGCTTCTGGCCATCTCGGCGACCTTCGCCTCGGCGTCGGTCCAGGCCTGTTTCGTGGTGTCGCGGACCAACGTCGTTATCCGCAGGCCGAATTCCAGCGGCGGGAGGTCGCGGTCAAGCTCCCTGCTCAACGCCTTGAGCCGGTCGATCCGCTCGCGGACACCGTCGAGCGGCTCGCCCCAGAAAAGCTGGACATCGGCCTCGGTGGCGGCCACCCGCTCGGCCGCCTCCGAGGCGCCGCCAAAGTAGAATTTGGGGTGCCGACGATCGCCGCGGACCTGGATGCGCGGCACCACGGTGGATTCAGCGACCCGGAAGTTCTCGCCCGCGGATGTGACGTTGTCCTCGGTCCACAGTCTGCGGACCAGCCGCATGAACTCCTTGGTGCGGCCGTAGCGATGCGCTTGATCGCCCTCGCTGTCGCCGTAGGCAGCGAGGTTGTCCTTGCCCGACACGACGTTGATCCGCACGCGGCCGCCGGTCAGATGGTCCAGCGTGGCTGCCGCGGAAGCGAAGTTCGCCGGTCGCCAATAGCCGGGACGGATCGCAATGAGCGGTTCAAAGGTGGTCGTTCGGGCAGCGAGCGAGGCTGCGACCGTGAAGGTGTCGGGACGGCCCCAACCGGTGCCGATGAGCGCTCCCTTCCAGCCATGTTCCTCCAGCGCCCTTGCGTGGCTGGTCAGCGTATCCAGGCTGTTGTGGTTCTCGACGGCGGAATCGCCGCGATGACCGGCTTTGACGTCGTTGGGAATATACCAGAGAAATTCGGAACTATTGTTCATGCGATGCTGCGGTTCTGTGGGTGATTGAACAAAAAGAGGGGAGGGAAGCCCCTCAAGAGATCATACGGCCGCCTGCACCTGCTGCTGCCCCGCCTGAACCACAAAGCTATTCGGCGGGCGTTGGAGGCCAAGGTTCTCCCGCAGCGTCGTGCCTTCGTATTCGTGCCGGAACAGGCCGCGCTTGCGCAGGATCGGCACGACCTGATCGACGAAATCGGTCAAGGCGGTGGGCAGGATCGGCGGCATGATGTTGAAGGCGTCGGCAGCACCGTTCTCGAACCATGTCTGCATCGCATCGGCGATCTGCTCCGGTGTTCCGACCACCGTCCGGTGGCCACGAGCGGTGGCGACCGCCAGATAGAACTGGCGCAGCGTCAGATTGTTGCGTGATACCAGATCGGAAACCAGCTTGAGGCGGCTCTTGTTGAGTTCGGTATTTTCAGGCAGGGGAGGGGCGGGATCATCCAGCGAGTAGCCGGAAAGGTCGATGCCCTTGTAGTGGCGGGCAAGGATATTCCAGGCGATGGATGGATGAACCAGCGATTGGATATGGTCGTAATTCGCCTGGGCTTCCGCTTCCGTCCCGCCGAGAACGGGGAATATGCCGGGACTGATCAGCAGTTCGTCCGGCCGGCGCCCGTAGCGGGCGAGCCGCCCTTTGACGTCGGAATAGAATTCCTGCGCATCCTCGAAGGTCTGGTTGGCGGTAAAGATCATCTCGGCCGTGCGGGCGGCAAGTTCGCGCCCGGGTTCCGATGCGCCGGCCTGCACGATGACAGGATAGCCCTGAACCGGACGGCCGACGTTGAGCGGACCGGCCACCGAGAAGAACTTGCCCTTGTGATCGACGAGATGCACCTTGTCGGGATTGAGATAGACCCCGCTTTCCTTGTCGCGGATGAAGGCGTCGTCCTCGTAGGAATCCCATAGGCCCTTCACCAGGTCGACGAATTCCTCGGCCCGCTCATAACGATCGGCATGGGCAGGATGGCCTGCGATTGAAAAATTCTTCGAAACATCCGCACCTGTCGTGACGACGTTCCAGGCGGCGCGACCCTTGGAGATATAGTCGAGCGACGCGAACCTGCGGGCGAGAAGGTAGGGGTCCTCGTAGGTCGTCGATGCCGTGGCGACGAAGCCGATATGTTTGGTCACCTGCGAGAGGGCAGCCCAAAGGGTCAGGGGCTCGAAATGTGCGCCCTGGGCGGTGCGACGAAGCGCTTCGGGGTCCTTGGCGCGGTCCCATCCCGCCGGGCTGTCGGCGACGAAGACGAGATCGAATTTGCCGCGTTCAGCGGTCTGCGCGAGCTCGCGGTAGTGATCGATATTGAGGCCGGCATCGGCCTGCGCCTCCGGATGGCGCCAGGCGGCAATATGATGGCCGGTGGCCATGATGAAAGCGCCAAGCCGCATTTGCCTTTTCGATGTGCTCATTGGCTTATCCCTAGGATCAAATTGAACTGTTGCTGATGTCAGGCGGCCTTGCGGCCCGGACGCTCGACCCCGAGCCGGCTGAGAAGATGGATGCGGAATTGCGCAAAGCGCGGATCACCGTGGTCGCGCGGCGTCGGCAGATCGATCTTGAGATCCTCGATGAGGCGCCCTTCGTCGAGGACCAATATACGGTCGGCCAGCGAAATCGCCTCGTCGACGTCGTGGGTGACGAGCAGCACGGCAGGACGGTGTCTTGCGCACAACTCCCGCAGCAGATCGTGCATTTTCAGTCGGGTCAGCGCATCGAGCGCGCCGAACGGCTCATCGGCGAGAAGCAGGGCCGGCTCGCGCACCAGCGAACGGGCAAGCGCGACCCTCTGCTGCTCGCCACCCGAAAGCTGGTTCGGCCACGCCGTTTCACGGCCTGCAAGTCCGACTTCCGCCAAAGCCTTCCGTCCGGCTTCCTGGCCGGAGGCGCCGGTCAAGCCGAGCGTGACGTTCTGGATGACGGTGCGCCACGGCAGCAGGCGGGCGTCCTGGAAAACCACCGAAAGGCTCTCCGGTGTCTCGAGGATGCCGGTTCCCTCGACACCGTGATCGAGACCGGCAAGAGCCCTCAGGAACGTGCTTTTGCCGGAGCCGCTGCGGCCAAGCAGGGCAACAAACTCGCCTTCCTCGATATCGAGATCGACGCCGTCGAGGATCGTCTTCGTCGCAAACCGCCGTGCGAGGTCTCGCACGTGGACGGCTTTGTTTGCGGGCTTCAGTTTGCCAGGGTGCGGCGCCATGAGAGGGCCCTCCGTTCTATGAGGCGGACGAGACCGTCCGAGACGAGACCGAGCAGCACATAGACCACCAGGCCGACGAGAATGACGTCGGTCTGCCCGTAATTTCGGGCAAGATCGATCATGTAACCGAGCCCGCTGGTGGCGTTGATCTGCTCGACCACGACGAGGGAAACCCAGCAGAGGGTGACGGCAAACCGCAGACCCAGAAGGAAACCCGGCAAGGCACCCGGCAGCACGACCTGAAGGATGAAGTCCTTCTGGCTCATCCGCAGTGTTTCGGCCAATTCGACATAACGGCTGTCGATGCTGCGGAGCGCATTGTGAGTGTGGATGTAAATCGGCACGATCACGGCAAGCGCGATGGTCGTGACCTTCATGCTCTCGCCGATGCCGAACCACAGGATCAGCAAGGGGATCAGGGCCAGTGTCGGTATCGCACGCTTGATCTGGACCGGCCCGTCAATCAGGGCTTCGCCGATCCGGGAAAGACCGGCGATCACCGCCAAAATCGTGCCGATCAGCAATCCGATGCTGAGGCCGAGCAGGGCGCGTGTCGCTGACGTCACGAAATTGTCCTGCAGGCGACCCTGCTCGATGAGCCTTACGAAAGCCTCAGCCACTGTCCACGGCGCCGACAGGATCCGCGGGTCGATCCATCCGAGCGCCGAGCCAACGACCCAGGTCAAGACGAGTAATGCCGGCCCGATCTGCAATCCGAAAGGGATCGCCGGTCCGGGGCCTAACCTGCGCCGGGTTCGGGGGCCAGCGGAGCCAGCCGGTT
>NZ_VSZV01000298.1:6577-29445 GCF_008919455.1 Rhizobium sp. PEPV16 | reverse complement strand
GGCCTTGGCGATGCGGATCAGTTCGGGATGGTGCAGGATATTTCCCTGCTCGATCGGCGAATAGGCCATGACGGGAATGCCGTGGCTCTGGCACCAGGGCAGCAGATCGAACTCGATGCCGCGGCGGGAAAGGTTATAGAGCACCTGGTTGGCGGCGACATTGGCGCCGTCGGGCACTCCGAGCAGTTCTTCCATGTCGTCGGTGTCGAAGTTGGAGACGCCCCAGGCGCCGATCTTGCCGGATGCCTTCAGCATTTCGAAGGCGGCGACGGTCTCTGCGAGCGGATGGTCTCCGCGCCAGTGCAGCAGATAGAGATCGATGCGATCGGTGCCCAGCCGTTCGAGACTGCGCTCGCAGGCCTCGATCGTGCCTGTCAGGCTGGCATTCCAGGGATAGACCTTGCTGACGATGAAGACCTCGTCGCGCCGGCCCCTGATCGCCTGGCCGACGATCTCTTCGGCGCCGCCGTCGCCGTACATTTCGGCGGTGTCGATCAGCGTCATGCCGAGATCGATGCCGGCCCTCAGGCTTTCGATCTCCGCTTTGGCATGGCCGGCATCCTCGCCCATCGCCCAGGTTCCCTGGCCGAGCGCCGGCACTTCTACGCCGTTCGGGAAGGTGATTGTCGGAATCCGGTTGTCTTGCATGATCTTTTCCATTTTGCAGGAGATTGCGGCGAATTCTTATCTTTCAAGTAATCCTGTCACCATGACAATGATGTAATGGTATCGGCCACTTAGGACAGTTATGCTGACCTAATGAACAGGCCGCAGAAAGCTGGCTTCGGGAGGTCGCATGCCGCTGGATACATTTCTCGCCCTCGTTCTCTTCGCCTTCACGACCTCGATCACGCCGGGCCCGAACAATATGATGCTCTTCGCATCGGGCGTGAATTTCGGCTTCCGCAGGACGATCCCGCATATGTTCGGCATCGGTGTCGGTTTCTTCTCGCTGCTGATCGGCGTCGGCCTTGGGCTCGGCGCGCTGCTGCACACGGTGCCCGTGGTCTATACGGCGCTAAAATTTGCGGGCGGAGCCTATCTCCTCTGGATCGCCTGGAAGATCGCCTCGTCGCGCTCGCTCAGCGAAGGCAGGAGCGGCGTCGAGCCGATGTCCTTCTTCGCGGCGGCCGCCTTCCAGTGGGTCAACCCGAAAGCCTGGGTGATGGCGGTCACCGCGATGGCGACCTACACCAATCCGCAACTCTACCTGGTGAGCGTGCTGATCGTCGGTCTCGCTTTTGCGGCAGTCAATGTGCCCAGCGTCTCGACATGGGCAGGCTTCGGCTCGGCGCTGAGGGAATGGCTTTCCGATCCGGTGCGGCTGAAATGGTTCAATATCAGCATGGCGGTGCTGTTGGTGCTAAGCCTCTGGCCGATGCTAAAATAGAGTGATTGCCGGCTTCATGAGCATCAGCCAGAAAATGCCGATGACGGCGAAGAAGGCCGGAAAACCGCAGGCAAACCAGATGCGGTAAAGGCTGAAATAGGCCGGCGGCAGGGCCTTTCCCGCTGTGGCTGCGGCACGGGCGAGATCGCGCAGCCGGATCTGGATCCAGACGACCGGCAGCCAAAACAGGCCAGTCACGACATAAAGCAGCAGCGACAGCGCAATCCATCCCTCCGACAGGTCCCAGCCGATCGATCGGGCCAGCAGATAGCCGGTCACCGGCTGGAGAATAGCTGCGGTGGCGGTAAAGAGGGTGTCGGCGATGACAACCGTGCTGGCGACATGGGCGATCAAACGGGGATCGCGTGTCCGGTGCGCCATCACCATGAAGAAGGCGATGCCGGCGCCGGTGCCGAAGAGCACGGTCGCGCCGATGACATGGGCAAGCAGCAGCCATTCCTCAAGCATCAGCGTTCATCCAGCGTGGAAAGCGCGGTGAGCGTCAGCAGGATCGATGGCAGCACCTTGACGAGGGGACCGAGCGGATCGAGCCAGAGTGCGGGTTCGAGCAGGCTGGCGCCGGCAAGATAGGCGAACGACACGACCAGCATGCCGAGAAGGGCGCGTTTTGCCAGTGGGCGAAGGAGGACGGCGGCGCCGAGAGCGATGTCGATCAGGCAAGTTGCAAGCGTCAGCGCCGTTGCTGCGGCCTCAGGCATGAACGGCAGGAAGTGAGCGGACGTCTTCTCCAGCGTCAGCAGCGGGATCAAACCTGAGAGCAGCCAGAAAGCGGATAGGCCCGATATGACGAGCGGCTTCAGAAGATAGAGCCTGGCAAACCAGAGATCCTGTACGCCGGACGGATTGGCCGAGAGCGTCGCTGCCGCGGGTGTCGTGGCAAGACCGCTCTCCGCTTTCAAGCTCCGCACACCTTCCGACATGATGGTCATCGCCGTGGAGCGCAGCGGCGAACGCCAGCCGAGCAGTCCTGATAGATCGGCCAGCCACGTGACCGGGCTGGCAAGCCAGCGAGGGAGAGCGAGCACGCGGGCTGGCGGCAGGCCGAGCCACTGGCGGTGAAGGCGGACGAGATCGGCGAGCGTCAGAACTTCGTCGGCGGCAAGATCGATATCGCCGGAGATGTCGCCGGAGACTGCCCGCGACACGGCTTCTGCCACATCGTCCACTGAAAGTGTTTCGACCGGACTTTCGGCATGGACCAGTGGCAGCACGCAGGGAAAGGCGGCAAGCGCCCGCAGCAGCGCCGAGCCGCCATGGGCATTGCGGCCGAGAACGAGGGCAGGGCGCAGGATGAGGTAAGGCAGGCCGCTTGCCGCCAGCGCCTCGTCGGCCCGCCGCTTGGTAGCGAGGAAGGGAAGATCGCCAGCGGCTCTCGCCGTCCTTGCCGATATCTGCACGATCAGCGGGCGCGACGAGCGTTTTGCGGCGGAATAGAGCGCCAGCATCGCCTCTGCCTGGGTGGCCGACAGATCATCCGAGAGGCCGTCCTGCAGGGCGCCGGCGCAATTGACGACAACATGCTGATCCTTAAGGATCTCGTCCCAATCCACCGGTTTCGTCATGCATGAAAGATCTGCGCGCCGCCAGTCGATCGCCTGCTGTTTCAGGCGCGCACGCGCGGGATTGCGGCCGAGGCCGGTCACGACGTGGCCGTCGGCGACGAACCGGGCCGCGACGACGGATCCTATAAAGCCGGTTGCGCCGAGAATCAGAATGTTCATGGCAGGAGATTAGCGGAAAAGCGCATGAGACATAGAAGGGCTTGGCGGGCCTGCGGCATATGTTAGAAATAGCGGGCAGTTTCGGGAGGGCTTCGCCTTGCACGACCATGACGACGACCATGCTCACGGACATCAGCACGCCCACGGGCATGATCACGACAACCATTATTCCGACATGCAGGCGCGCGTGAAGGCGCTGGAAACGCTCCTGACGGAGAAGGGGCTGATCGATCCGGCGGCGATTGATGCCATCGTCGAGACCTACGAGACAAAGGTAGGGCCGAGGAACGGCGCGCATGTCGTGGCAAAAGCCTGGAGCGATCCTGATTTCACCGACTGGCTGAAGCGCGATGCGACGGCGGCCATTGCCAGCCTCGGCTATACCGGCCGGCAGGGCGAGCACATGCGCGCCGTCTTCAATACGGCCGAGACCCATAATCTCGTCGTCTGCACGCTCTGCTCCTGTTATCCCTGGTCGGTGCTCGGCCTGCCGCCGGTCTGGTACAAGGCGCCGGCCTATCGTTCGCGCGCCGTCATCGATCCGCGCGGCGTGCTGGCTGAATTCGGGCTGACGCTGCCTGAGGACAAGAAAATACGCGTCTGGGATTCGACGGCGGAACTGCGTTACATCGTCATTCCCGAGCGGCCCGAAGGGACCGACGGAATGGACGAACAGACGCTCGCCGGCCTCGTCAGCCGCGATGCGATGATCGGCACGGCCGTTGCCCGCAGGCCGGAGGGCGCCACATGAACGGGCCGCACGATCTCGGCGGGCAGATGGGCTTCGGTCCCGTCGCGCCCGAAAAGGACGAGCCCTATTTCCATGCCGAATGGGAAAAGCGGGCGCTCGGCATCACGCTTTCCTGCGGCGCTTTCGGCGCATGGACGATCGATGAAAGCCGGCATGCGCGCGAGAATATTCCGCCGGCCGATTACCTCGCCGCCAGCTATTACGAGATCTGGATCCGCGGCATCGACAAGTTGCTCGAACGGCATGGTTTTGCGACGCGTGCGGAATTGCTCTCCGGCCAAGCGCAGCAGGCAGGAGCCGTTCCGAAGCGGGTGCTGAAGGCGGACATGGTGCCCGGCGTTCTGGCGAAGGGCGGGCCTTGCGATCGTCCTATTAAGACCGCGCCGCGCTTCTTGGCCGGCGAAGCGGTGAGGACAAAGAATTTCAACCCGGCGACGCATACGCGCCTGCCGCGTTATGCGCGAGCCAAGACCGGTGTGGTCGAGACGGTGCAAGGTGCCTTCGTCTTTCCCGACGACAACGCGCATGGCAAGGGTGAAAACCCGCAATGGCTCTATACGGTCGTTTTCGGCGGCGCGGAGATCTGGGGCGAGGATGCCGATCCGACGCTGACCGTGTCGATCGATGCCTGGGAGAGCTATCTTGAGCCGGCATGAAATATCGCCGCTGACGCAATCATCCGGGCTGCCGAGATCGCCGGAAGGCGAGCCGGTCTTTCCCGAGCCATGGGCGGCTGAGGCTTTTGCCATGACGGTGCATCTTCACGCACAAGGCCTGTTCAGCTGGAGCGAATGGGCTGAAACCCTTTCCGCCCAATTGCACAAGCCTGGCCGGGCCGAAGATGGCAGCGACTATTTCGACTGCTGGGTGGCGGCACTCTCCGACCTGATCGTCGACAACGGCATCGCCGATGCGGAAACGATCCTGGCACTGCAGCAGAGCTGGCAGCGGGCGGCGGAGGCGACGCCGCATGGACGGCCGATCGAGCTCGGCAACGATCCCTCACGCTGATCCTTAGAGCGGTTCAGCTGTTCACGGAAGCGCAGAACCACTCTAAGTCTTTGTTTTTACGTAATTCCGGACGGAAAACCGCTTCGCACTTTTCCTGGAATTACTCTAGGACGGGAATTGCTTGTAGCACTCCTCGGCTACCTGACGCAGCGTCTCGCGGGAGATTTCGCCGGTCACGGCATAACCGAGTTCGCCGTCGATCCAGTAAAAGGTTTCAAGATTACCCGATGAGGCGAAGCGGAAGCTCGTCGTACGGTTTTCCGTGTTGCGGCCGACCATGACGGTCAGGCGCTCGCCGGCCTGGTTTTCATACATGAACATGGCGCCCGGCCTGCCGTCGACCGGCAGCAGGCGGCCGCCCACAAGCTTGAAGCCGAGCGGCTGCAGGTTGGGGATCTTGAGGCTCTGGATTGCCAGCCGCTTGCCGAGCCAGGTGGCGAGGTGGACCTCCTCGTTTGCGAAGACCTCGACAGGATGGCGAACCTCGGCGGCATAGACCGTGAAGGCGGTTTGGGCCTGTTCTGGCAGGGTTTCGGAGCCGGCAAGCTGCAGTTCCGGCTTTTCCAGAAGTGCGGGGCCATAATGGCCGCTGATGGCGCCGAGCGTGAAGACGAGGAGGGCTGATGCGGCGATCGCCCAGCGTTTCGCTCTCGATGAAACCGCGCGCGGGGGGACGACGAGCAGAGGATCGGTGTCCTTCGCCTTCTCATAACCGGCAAACAGCGATCGGATGCCTGAATTCTGTGCCTGCCATTCAGCGACCATCGCCGCCTCGTGAGGGTTGTCGACCAGGAAGGCCTCGATGCGGACACGCACCGTTTCCGGCAGCTGGCCGTCGGCATAAGCGTGGAGGTCGGCTTCGGTGACGCTCGGATTGGTCTCGTTCATTTCGGTCTCCGAAGCGTAATGATGTTGTCGGCCTTCAACCGCTCGGCGACGCGCCGGCGGGCGCGCGACAGGCGGGACATGACGGTGCCGATCGGGATATCGAGCGCGGCTGCGACCTCGCCATAGGTGTATCCTTCGATGACGACCAGCATCAGCACGGCGCGGTGTTCCTCCGAAAGGCTGTTCAGCGCATCGTCCAGCCGGGCGCGCTCCAGCGGATCGGCCGGCGGTTCGGGCGCGGCCAGATTGTCTGCGGCATCGAGCTCGACAAGGCCGTCGCGCGTCTTGCCGCGCCGGCCGTTGCGGTAGAGATTGGTCATGATGGTCAGGACCCAGCCGCGCAGGTTGAGGCCGCGCCATTGGCCGCGGCGCGTGAGAACCTTTTCGACGCAATCCTGGAGCAGGTCCTCGCCATCGGCATCCGAGCGCGTCAGGCTGCGCGAATAGCGCCTGAGCGAGGGCAGGAGGGCCAGGATCTGGCCCTCGAAGGTTTCGGGTGCGGGTATCTTCACGCCGGCTCTCTTGGCATCAGGGTCCGACTGTCAAGGTTTGGCGAGATCCCAGTTGCCGCCGACGCCATCGCCGGTGATGTCGCCCGTCTTCTTGTCCTTGACCCAATAATAGAGCGGCATGCCGTCCTTGGCCCATTGCTTCGTGCCATCCTTACGGTCGATGATCGAATATGCACCATCAGCCTTGGCATCGGAAGCCGCCATCAGCGGCGGCCAGTTCTTGGCGCAATCATCGTAGCAGTTGGAAACGCCTTTCACGTCCTTCTTGAAAGTGTAGAGCGTCATGCCGTTTTCGCCGGCAAGCACCTTGCCCTTGGCGGATTCCACGGTCGTGACAGGAGCGGCGGCGAAAGCAGCGGTCGCGGCAAGGGCGGCGGCCGCCACGACGGACAGGAATTTCACGGATTTCATGATGTCTCTCCTCAGGTTGGGCACGCAATCTTGCGCTACCTGAGATGAGACACGAGGCGCGGTGGTTTTATTCCAGAGGCAGTAAAAGTTTTCATGGCGCGCGAGGAGGCCGAAGCCCGTTTCGCCTGCGCATGGCGTGTCGGGCGCCTTACCGGTTATGCTCCGGTGGCGGTCGCCGCCGCCATGTCGACCCAGACCGCTTCAAATATATGGCCATCGGGATCTTCGAAGGCACGGTTGTAGAGCCAACCCATGTCCGTCGGCGCGCGCGGATCGGCTTTGCCCCCGGCGGCTGCGGCTGCCTCAACGATAGCGTCCACCTCTTCACGGCTGTCCATCGTCAGCGTGATCAGCATTTCGCTCGTCTTCTGCGCTTCGGCAACGGGTTTGGGCGTGAAGGTCGCGAAGAAATCGCGCGTCAGCAGATGGAAGAAGATGGCGTCGGACCAGACCATGTTCGACGCCTGATGGTCGCTGAACTGTTCGTTCTTGCTGCAGCCGATCGCTTCGTAGAAGCGGGTCGCAGCAGCAAGGTCTTTTACCGGCAGGTTCACGAATATCATCTTGGGCATTGCAGTTCTCTCCTCTTCTTTTGTCTTTCGCGCTTTGTTTTCCAGGCGGCGGCTCGGCTCACACAAACTCCTGCACGATCGTGTCGCTGGCATGAATGCAGACGATTTCGAGTCGTCCGGTGCCGACATTCTCGAAGCGGTGGGCAACGTTGGCGGCCACGACGACGATATCGCCGGGAAAGGCGCGGGTCTTGGCGTCGCCCACCGTGAATTCGGCTTCGCCTTTCCTGACTGCCCACGTTTCGGAGTAGGGGTGGACATGCAGGTCAGGCCCTTGGCCAGGCTCATTGTCGACCAGGAAAAGCGATATCTCGCCGCCATAGTCGCGGCCTTCGAAGCGGACCGTGCGGCTCTGATCGGGTCGCGGTTCCTGGTGGCGAAGAATCCTGAACATCACGTGCCTCCTGCTGGTGCTGTCTATAAACATAAAACTATCTTCGCGAGAAGATATATTCCCGAAACTATCTTCCTGTCAAGATATCTTCCGTGACTCGGATAGAAGGTGTATGTCTCGCTTGTGGTGATATGAGGCAGATAATGATGAATGGAACTAAAGGGGACGGTGACCGCCTCGGGGACGAGGACCGCCCCGGGGAGGACCACGTCGACCGGCTGCGCCGGCAATGGGCGCTGGAACTGCCCGACCTCGACACCGAGCCGATGGCGATCCTGGGGCGGGCTTTCCGGCTGTCGAACCTAGTGCGTCCCAGCATCGAGGCGACGTTTGCCGATTTTGGCCTCGACCGCGGCGAATTCGACGTGATCGCAACGCTTCGCCGTTCCGGACCGCCTTACCTGATGACCCCGACGGAGATGTATTCGGCGCTGATGATCTCCTCGGGAGGCCTGACTCACAGGCTCGACCGGCTGGAGAAGGCGGGACTGATCCGCCGGGAGAAATCGCCGCGGGACGGGCGCAGCGTGCTGGTGGCATTGACCGAGGTGGGTGCGGCACTCGCCGAAAAGGCCTTCCGCACTGACATGGCGAGCGAAGCTTCTTTTCTGCAGGTTCTTGACGGAAAGGAGCGCGAGACGCTTGCGGCGCTGCTGCGCAAGCTGATCGCCGGAATTGAAAATGAGCAGGCGCGGGGAGAGGACGAGAACGAGGGCTGAGGGGAAATCGGAGCCGGCATCGCCGTTCAGGCAGCAACACGCTGCTTTTGCAGCTCATTTACATGGTGGCTGCTTTCGGATATTATATGTCCTTAATTCCATTGGCAGAACCAGCCATCACAAGAGTTGCCGAATGATCCTGAAAAGCCAAGTCGAGTGGGCGCTTCACTGCTGCGCCATTCTCGCGGGCCTGCCAGAGGGCAGGTATCTTTCCACCAAGGCGCTCGCCGAGCTTCATGGTCTGCCGAAGGAATATCTCTCCAAAGCACTGCAGAGCCTTTCGCAGGCATCGCTGGTCGAGACCACGCTCGGTCCGAGCGGCGGCTACAGGCTTGCTAAGACCCCCTCGGATATCAACTTTCTCGAGATCGTCGAGGCGGTCGAGGGGAAGGCGCGCAGCTTCACCTGCACGAACATCCGGGAGAACAATCCCTGCCGGCCGGCCGATTATTGCGACAGCAAGCCCTGCGCGGTGGCGCGCATCATGTGGGAGGCCGACGAGGCCTGGCGGGATACGCTGAGGCGCGTCCGGCTTTCCGATCTGGTCGGCACCTTGTCCGAGGAAGTGCCGGCCGACATTTGGCGGAGCACCTTCGAATGGGTGCTCAAGCGGGCCGGCTGAGCGAGGGGTGCCGATCTCTATGCCTTGAAAATGGTCCTGATGGTTTTCAGGATGGCATGGGCGCTGCGGGCATGTTCCGGGGGCAAGGAGGCGCCGTTGCGGAAACGCTCGGCGCGGCTGGCGAGGTGGTCGGCGATTTCTTCCGCCAGCGCCGGGCGTTCGCTTAGCAGAGGCGCGAAGGCCTCCTGGTCGATCTCATAGGCGGTCACGGGGGTTAGAGCCTCCAGGGTGCAGACTTCCTGCATGCCGGCGAGCAGTCCGGTCTCGCCAAAAAAGTCGCCCGGCGCGAGCCGTCCGCGTTCCTCGCCTGCGTTCCGCGCCGCGATGATGCCGGCGCGGACCATCATCAGTGAGGGCAGCATTTCGCCCTCCCGCACGATGACGTCACCCTTCCGGAACTGTTGGACAGCCGTGGTCTCGGCGAGTTTTGCCTTTTCATCTGACGTCAGTGTCGCAAAGACCGGAATGGCCTCGATCAGTTCGCGTGGTGTCACGCGGGGCGGATGCGCGCCCTCTTCCGTCGGCAGGCCGGTCGTCACGATCGCGGCGCTGGCCGGAGCGGCGAGCAGCAGGCCGGCGGATTTGCAATGGCGGTAAACGAGATCGAGCACCTCGCTTCGCGCAGTGGCGCGCTGGTTCGGGCTCGTCACCCTGAAATAGAGATCGATTTCCAGCGCTGCGGCATCAAGTCCCTTGAGCGCGACCACCGGCGGCGGCTCGCGCAAGATCGAATTGCAGCTTGCCAACGCCGCTTCCATAACGCGCTGGATCGCTTCGGGCATGCGCGTCGGTGCAACGCGGATGGTGAGAGTCAACAGATGGGTTTCGTCCGGCCGGCTGATGTTGGTCAGTCCGAGCTTTGCCATGAAGCTGTTGGGGAGAACGACAACATTGTTGGCGCTGGTCAGGATGTGTGTGGCGCGCCAGTTGCTTTCGACGACGCGCCCCTCGGTGCCGTCGCTCAAAAGAATCCAATCGCCGATGACATAGGGCCGGCCGAGGGTCAGCGCGATCCCCGAGAAGACGTCAGCAAGCGTATTCTGGAGCGCCAGGCCAAGGATGATGGCGACGACGCCTGAGGTGGCGACGAGGGTTCCGATCGGCACGCCGAAGACGAAGGCCAGGATTGAGAGCGCCATGCCGATATAGACGACGCCGACGACGAGATCCTGCAGCAGGCGCGCCTCGCGCGGGTTTCCCTCTAGCACAAGATAGAGCCGGATGAAGCCGATCACCGCCCAAGCCAGGTGAACCCACCAGAGCGATTTCGCCAGGATGACGAGCAGGGCCTGCGGATCCAGGGAGTCGTATCCCTGAAATCGGTGAGGGTCGATGCCGCTGCCGATAAGGATCAGCGTCATCACGGCAAAGAACAGGATCTGCACCACCAGCCGCGTCGTCGGCCGCTGGCTGGAGAGAAAGTACCAGACGACGATGCCGGCGAAGCCGACTGTTATCAGGGATATCAGAGGTTTGCCGAAAAGAGCGTCGTCAATCATCTCTCGGTCTCCGGGGCGCAGGCCGCACATGATTCAGCATCGTGGCCGCCCGCGCAAGCATCAGGCCTGCGCGGGCCGATACGAGGGTTGAAAGTGTTACAGCGTCCTTTGCGCGTCTGAAAGACGCGCAGCGCTGTAATGCGGATCGTCACTTCTTGAGCGGATAGGTCAGCTCTTTCTGGTTGGTGTCGACGACGAAGACGGCGAGCAGGCGGGCGGGCTTGATCTCGCTGTCGTTGGCGCTGACGCCATGACGGTCGCCCGGCATTTCGGAGAAGCTCTCTCCGGCATGATAGACCTTGACCGGGCCGTCATTGACCTGGCTGCGGATCGCTCCTTCAAGTACGGTGGCGTAGATGAAGGCGGTGTCGGGATGGGTGTGGCCTTCGGAGAAGCCGCCCGGGCCGTATTCGACCAGCACGCCCTTGATGCTCTTACCCGGCACGTTCGGAAGCTCGTGCTCATAGACGAGTGTCACCTTGGCAGACTCGCTGCTGTCATGGGCGCTAACGCCGGTGGCAGCCGGAAAGGCGAGGGCGGCGGCGAGGAAAAATGTTCTGATCATCGGAATCTCCATGGTTGCTGGATCGGGGGAAGACGCGCCCGAGCGGTCGCGTCTTGAGGGCACGTCAATCATGTCGGCTGGGCGGACTTTGCGAACCACTGCTCGAAGGTGATCGAACCAAGCCGCGGATTGTCGTCGGAAACGAGCGACTGGTCGTTCAGTCTTGCGCCGAAATATCTCGCCTCGACATCAGCCTCGGTGGTGCGTGGGTCTTTCATGGCCTTCAGATAGCGAGCGACGAGCTCGCTGAGACGCGCCCGTTCCGGACCAGCGATCTCGAGCGTCGCGTTGGCGGGAGCAGAGAGGGCCACGTCCGCCATGGCGTCCGCGACGTCGTCGGAAGCAATCGGCTGCACATAGGCCGGCGACAGGTGGACCGTCTGGCCGACCGTTCCCGATTGGGCGATGCCACTGAGGAATTCCATGAACTGCGTCGAATGGACGATGGTGTAGGGAATTCCCGATGCCTTGATCAGTTTTTCCTGGGCAAGCTTGCCGCGGAAATAGCCGCTTTCCTGCAGACGCTCGGTGCCGACGACGGAGAGGGCGATATGGTGCTTGACGCCGGCGAGTTTTTCGGCGGCGAGAAGATTGCGGCCCGAGGTCTCGAAAAATTCGAGCACGGCCTTATCCTCGAAGGACGGCGAGTTGGCGAGGTCGAGCACGACTTCGGCGCCCGAGAGCGCCTCCGCCAGTCCTTCTCCGGTGATCGTGTTGACGCCTGAGTTCGGCGAGGCGGCAATCACGTCATGGCCGCGTTTGCGCAGGCGTTCGACAGTCTTCGAACCGATAAGGCCGGTTCCGCCGATGACAACGATTTTCATAATGGATCTCCGTTCGCTGCCGTGGTGCGGCAGCGTCAAAGGTGAATCTTCTCAATGAATTGCTCGGTTTAGTTCAGGCCAGCCTTATCGAGGCCGTAGGCCTTGTCGGCCGTGCCGGGCACGGTCTTGAAGCCGACATTGACGCGGTTCCAGGCGTTGATCGCCATGACGACGAAAGTCAGATCCGAGATTTCCTTCTCGGAAAGCTGGCCGCGCACCCGTTCGTAAATCTCGTCGGGAACGCCGCCTTCGGAAAGCTTGGTCAGTGCTTCGGTCCAGGCAAGGGCTGCGCGCTCGCGGGGGATGAACAGGTTCGATTCCCGCCAGATGGCGACGTGGTAGAGCCGCAGTTCCGTCTCGCCGTAGATCTTGGCCTGCTTCACATGCATGTCGAGGCAAAAGCCGCATCCATTGATCTGTGAGGCGCGGATCTCGACGAGGGCCTGCAGCTTCTCGTCGATCACGCTGCTCTTCAGCGCCATGCTGAATTCCATGAATTTCTTGAAAAGCTCGGGGGACTGTTGGGCGTAGTTCAGTCGCTGAGTCATGCGTCTCTCCTTTAATTAAGGATATTGAATATCCTTATGGATAGAAGATATCCTTAATTGCTGGACTGTAAAGCCATTCTCGTTTAGTCTGGCTGCATAAAGCCTATGCGCAAAAGTATGAGGGGCAGGGGGATGGATATCGTTTCGGCATTGCGGACCTTTCAGCGCGTCGTGGAGACGGGTTCGTTTTCGGCGGCGGCGCACGATCTCGACGTGACGCAGCCCGCCGTCTCGCGACAGGTCGCAGCCCTCGAGGGCCATTTCAACACCCGCCTCCTGCATCGCACGACGAGTGGCCTGTCGCTGACGGCAGAGGGGGAGCGGATGCTTCCGATGGCGCTGCGGATTCTCGAAGCGGTTGAGGAGCTTGGCGATGCAGCCGGATCGGACGGAACCATGGCCTCGGGAAAGGTCAGGCTCAGCGTTCCAGCACCACTCGGCCTCTATCTCAGCGAGCGGCTCGGCGATCTTCTTGCCGCCCATCCGAAGCTCTCGGTCGAACTCATCTTCAGGGAGCAGGGCTCTGATATGATCGAGGAGCGCCTGGATCTCGAAGTGCGCTTGGGCCAGGTCGCCGACAGCAGCCTCGTCTGCCGGCGGATCGGCTGGACGACGGCCTTCCTCGTCGCCTCGCCCGCCTATCTCGCGCGCAGGGCTGCCCCCCGCACACCGAAGGAGATCAAGGACCATGAATGCCTGTGTTACAACAGGGCGGGCGAGGCCAATACTTGGTCCTTCTCGAACGGTTCGGAAGACATATCGGTCCGGATCTCGCCGCGACTGACCGCCTGCAATGCGGTCGCCATCCACCGGGCAGCCCTTGCTGGAGCGGGTCTTGCGGTGCTTTCGCATATCATCGCGATGCCCGATATCGCCGCTGGCCGGCTGGTCCCCGTGATGAGGGATTTCCAGCCGAGCCGGCTGCCGGTTACCGTCGTCTATCCCTCGCGGCGCAACATGCCGTTGCGCGTCAAGACGGTTCTCGATTTTCTCACCGACGCTATGGGGCAGGACCCGTCGATGTGTGCCAGTGGCGCGGACCGGCAGTGGAACTGATGATCGTCCGGCCGGGCGATTTGCCGTTTTCCGCCTTGCCTAAATCCCGCGAATCCTGCCAAGTCCTGCGATCATGCAATTTGCGCCGCAACAAGATGAAGCCCTGAAGGCTGTTTCGAAATGGCTGAAGGAAGGGCGCTCGCCGCTCTTTCGCCTGTTCGGCTATGCCGGAACGGGAAAGACGACGCTTGCCAAGCATTTCGCTGAAAATGTCGACGGCGACGTGCTGTTTGCCGCCTTCACCGGCAAGGCGGCGCAGGTGCTGCGCTCGCGCGGCGCCTCCAACGCCCGGACGATCCATTCGTTGATCTACCGGCCGCGCGGCGAGGAGGCCGTGGAAGACGAGGAAACAGGCAAGACCTCGATCGCGCCGATGTTTTCGATCAACCGGCAAAGCCCGGTCGCGAAGGCGGCGCTGATCATCGTCGACGAATGCTCGATGGTGGACGAGGCGCTCGGCAAGGATCTGATGAGCTTCGGCACGCCGATCCTGGTGCTCGGCGATCCCGGCCAGCTGCCGCCGGTCACAGGCGGCGGCTACTTCACCAATCAGGATCCGGACTACCTGCTCACCGATATCCACCGGCAGGCGCGCGACAATCCGATCATCAAGCTCGCCATGCAGGTGCGCGAAGGCAATGAGGTGATGTACGGCGATTACGGCACGGCCAAGGTGATCTCGAAGAACGAGGTGACGCAGCAGCTGGTGCTCGATGCCGATCAGGTGCTCGTCGGCACCAACAGGACGCGGCGGCGCTACAATCAGCGCCTGCGCGAGCTGAAAGGCTTCAATGCCGATTATCCGCAGACCGGCGACAAGCTCGTCTGCCTGAGGAACGATCCGGCCAAGGGCTTGCTCAACGGTTCGCTCTGGCAGGTGATGACCTCATCCAAGGAAACGACGAAGCCCGGCATTAATCTGCTCGTCCGGCCAGAGGATGACGACATGGACCGGGGAGCAGCCAAGATCAAGCTGCTGAAGCAGGCCTTCGAGGATGTCGAGGGCGAGATTCCCTGGAACACCCGCAAACGCTACGATGAGTTCGACTATGGCTATGCGCTGACGGTTCACAAGGCGCAGGGTTCGCAATGGAATGATGTCGTGCTCTTCGACGAGAGCTGGGCATTTCGCGATACGCGGGAACGCTGGCTCTATACCGCGATCACGCGCGCGGCGGAGACGCTGACGATCGTCCGCTAATCCCAGTCGCACCCGTGACTAGGTCTCATTCCCGATCTGGACTGGCGAGGAAGAAACGGTGGCGGCCGTATCTTGGGCGGATGGTACTAAGCTTGCACGATGCCGAGCAGAACTGCCTTGGCGATGGCCTGGAAGCGGTTGTTGGCGCGGAATTTCAGGATAATTCCGGCCTCCAGGTCACGGGTTTCGTCATGTTTCAGGTCGAGCGCCCGGGCGATGCGCTGGGTGGAATAACCCTCGGCCATCAGATCCAGGCAACGCCGCTCCTGTGCGGTCAGGCTTGCACTGTCCTGATTGTCGTTCAATGGCGGCGCCTCGACGCTCCCGTCGAAATCCAGGAGGTCGCCGACCTGCTGAAGCTGGCGGTGCAGCGTCGACATCTCCGCCCTCAGTTCGCGCTTGCGCACCTGCAGGGCCTCGCGGAACATCGCCTCGGCCGTTTCCTGCGAATCGGCGTTGCGGAGTTCGTCCATCAATTCCTGGATGACGGCGATCGGCATGCCGGTCTCACGGCAAACGGTAATGACGGCCATGCGCAACACGTCGTCCTGGCCGTAGACCCGCATCAGGCCCATGCGGTTGGCCGAGATTAATCCCTTTTCTTCGTAGAAATGCAGTGTCCTGTGCGTAACCCCGAATGCATTGGCCATATCGGCGATGGGCACGGGACCATCAGGTAGATCCGGCGGTAGCGCGGCTGAAGGCAGGAACCGATATTTCGATCGGGCCTCCGAAGCGATACCGGCGGTGGCAAACAGGCGTTTGGAACCGTCTGGCATGAACCCTCCTGGGGCATGTTGTTGCACCTCATGCGGTTTTGCCAGTTGCTTCCCATGCGCGGCGAGTGGGGTTTCCTCTAGGCGTTCTTCTCATTGGGAAAGAAGCAGTACGCGGCGTACTCTACGCGATACGATGTCCACGTTATGCGTGAACGATCTTTTTTATAAGTGCTAAAAATAATCTCTTTTAAATGGGATAGCAACTTTACCGGCATATTTTGCCGGGTTCTTGGGTGTCTTGCACAAAAACATGTGCTGCACTGCGGGATCTCGCGGTCCTCTTCAAAGATGACGGGAATTACTATCTGCGGTACGCGTGCGGCAAATGCTCAGGGTAATTTCGGCGCTCATCAGCGATTGGCATCGCACCCATTTGTGAATCTCGTTGGCCATCGCCGAGCACTTGGCTTAAAAGCAGGCCTCCCATTTCCGTGACCGATGGATCTCGCCATGCCCGCCAAGCTCTCCGTGAACCTCAACGCCGTCGCCATGCTGCGCAACCGGCGCGACCTGCCCTGGCCGAGCGTCGAAGCGCTCGGGCGTATCGCGCTGAAATCCGGTGCGAGCGGGCTGACGGTGCATCCGCGCCCCGACCAGCGGCACATACGCTTTTCCGACCTGCCTGTGATCCGCAACCTGATCGACGACGAATTCCCCAAGGCCGAGTTCAATATCGAGGGCTATCCCACAGAGGAATTCTTCGAACTGTGCGCCGGGGCGGCACCCGAGCAGGTGACGCTGGTGCCTGACGATCCCGCCCAGGCGACCTCCGATCACGGCTGGGATTTCCGCAAGCACCAGGCGTTCTTGACCGATTCCGTCGCGCGGCTGAAGACGATGGGATGCAGGGTGTCGCTCTTTGCCGACGGCGATGGCGATGTAGAAGCGGTTGAGACCGCTAAGGCGGTCGGCGCCGATCGGATCGAGCTCTATACCGGTCCCTATGGCGGCTGCTTCGACGCGCCGGAGCGGGCGACCGCGAACCTCGAAGCGCTCGGGCGGACGGCGGATGCGGCCCTGGCAATCGGCCTTGCCGTTAATGCCGGCCATGACCTGACGGTCGAAAACCTGCCGGCGCTGGTCAGGCGCATTCCCCAGCTTGCCGAGGTCTCGATCGGCCACGGCCTGACCGCCGATGCGCTTGAATACGGCATGGCGGAAACGGTGCGGCGCTTCTGCCGGGCCTGCGGTCAGGCGGTTTGAGAGGGGGCGTTTTCTTCTCGCGTATTGGTTGCGACTAACTTGATGCATTGCGAGGATCTCCCGTGCTCACGAGTGAGGGCACAGGGATTTCTGTGCTCGTGACATCCGACCCGCAGATTGGCCATATTTCCAACACACCAGCATCTCCTGGTACTTTCAACCGGGGGGCGCTAGATGAGAGTAGTTACTCGTCAACTTATGTTTGTCACGGCGGCATGCGCGTTTTTGCTCTGCTCCGTTGGAGCCGGGGTCGCCGATCCCCGGCCGGAAAGATGGGTGGAAAGGTGCGGTGGCGTCTACGCTCTTTGCGGCTATATCGACAGAGCGACGTTAGAACCGCGGATCGATCGCAAGTTCGAAGTTGCGCTTCCTTTCTCGGAGGGGCTGGCCGCCGTGCGCTCCGAGGGGAAATTCGGCTATATCAATTCGAGTGGCGAGATGGTGATCGCGCCTGCGTTCGACCTTGCCCGTGCATTTCGCAAAGGCCATGCCGAGGTGGTGCTCGGTGACAAGGCAGGAATCATCGACAGGGCGGGAAAGCTTGTACTGCCGCCGAATTACGCGCGTGCCATCCCATTCGCGGCCGACGCGGCACTCGTTCGTCCCGCTAAAGCGATCGTGCCGCAATCTTTTGGCTTCCCGCGTTTCATGATCGGGGAGCTGCTCTTCGAGAGGGACGATCCACGCTATCTGCTCGTCGATCTGCTCTCGGGAAAGATCCTGAAGGACGAGCTGGCCATTAAAGAATTCGACTTCGGTACTTTCGTCTGGGCCGCTCAACCGGGAGATAAACGATACGGATTGCTTGCTCCCGACGGAACCTGGAAGATCGAGCCTCGCTTCGAAACAGTCGGCAAACTCGGTGGAGGAAGAGCGATCGTCTGTTATGGCGGGCCGGCCGGACACAAAGGCCAGTCCAGCCAACGTGGCCGGGCCGACACCGCCCAATGCGGCGTGATCGACCGGGACGGTCAAACTATTCTCGCCCCACAGCAGTTTAGGATTCATGGGTATCGAAACGGTTTTTACCGTGTGACCGAAGACCAGAAAGCCGGCCTCCTTGATGAGGCGGGACGGTTGCTTGGCGGGCGTTTGTTTGACGATGCGAGATTGCCCGATTATCCCGGTGAGGTGGCCAAGATACTGGTCAACGGCCAGTGGATCGGGCTCAACCGTGCCGGGGATCTGGTGCCCAACCCGGAGGATGGGAAGGCGCTGGTGGCATGTCCTTCGGGTATCAAATTCATGCACAGCGGCAACCGTATTCAGGCCGTCGGAGCGGACGAAAAGCCGACGGTTTCGTATCTCTTTGACGACACGCACATGACTTGCGAATTCCCTGTATCGGTTCGGTACACTGGAAAATGGGGGTTTCTCAAGCAGGACGGCAAACTGCTTGTCGATCCGCCGTCATTTCAGAGCCAATTTGGTTTCAGCGGTGGCTATGCCGGCGTCAAGATTGACGGCAAGTGGGGAATACTGGACAGCAGCGGTGTACTGGCCCTCGCTCCCCAGTTCGATGAGATGCAGCCCGATTCCGGCGCCTATGCGGTATCGAAGGATGCGCGGAAGTTCTGGATCGACGCATCAGGACGTGAAGTCGCCGAGCCGCGCCGCCTGGAGGATCGGCAATCAAAGTTGCGTTGCGAACCAGACGGCGGACAGCGCGTCTCCAGGAATTCGAACGGAACCTTGCTTTGGGGCATCGCGGATGCCGCCGGAAACATCGTCATCGAGCCGAAATATCGCGCCATCACCTGTTTCCGGGATGGTCTCGCATGGGTTCTATTCGACGAGAGATGAGAATGGTGTGCGATCGACCGGAACGAGCGGAAACGCGAGAACGTCGCGTGCGTCAAGAACTGGCCTGACAGCAATGTCGCACACGCGCGAACTGAGACAATGTCTGACGATCCCTATGAAAGCGGTGTTCTCTGGATGAGGGCCGAGCTTGAATACGGGCTGGACCTTAGAGAAAAACCGCCTCGCTTCGTCTCGCAATTCTGAGGAGCGGTATTTCTGTGTCATGAAACCGTCTGGCGATCTCGTTTCGAGAAGCAGCGCCGTATTCTCCAGCGGTCCCTTGGTCATGTTCACGTTCTTGTCGCAGAATCCAGCCGCGGGGCGTCTTCGTCGTGAATGACCCACCTGAAATGAAGCGTTTTTTTGCAATCAAGGACGGTGTCTACGGCACCCCTGTCCTTGGGTTAAACCTAAAGGACAGGGGCGACGAGCATTGACTCAGGCGGTCAGGGCCGCCTTGTGTTCGACGAAGAAATCCTTCAGCGGCTGCGGCTGTTTGCCGGTCAGCTTGGTGAAGTCTTCCGTGACGAGGTCGAACTTGCCGGCGCGGGTGTTGGCGTCGGCAGAAACCAGCATGTCGGCGACGAAACCGGGAAGGCCGGCGCCGCGCATGCCCTGGCCGAGTTGTTCGTCGGTGACGTCGATCACTTCGAGCGGCTTGCCGGCGACGTCGGAAACGATGGCTGCAATCTGCCGGCTGTTCAGCGACTGGGTGCCGGTCACGGTATAGGTGGCGCTCTCGGATGTGCCGGAGGCAAGGGCTGCGGCAATCGCCAGGGCGCAGTCGTCACGCGAGATGGTCGAGATCTTGCCGCCGCCCGTGGCGCTGTACCATTTGCCGCCCTGCAGATTGTGCGGCATGCCGTGCAGATAGTTGTCGTGATACCAGGCATCGCGGATGATCGTATGGGCGATACCGCTTGCTTTGATGGCGTTTTCGCTGCCGAGATGATCGGGCGCGAAGGTGACGAGCGAATTGTCCGGCGCCGGCATCGAGGTATAGGCGATGTGCTTGACGCCTGATTTGACTGCCGCCGCGACGGCCGCCTGGTGCTGGGCGAGGCGCTTGCCGGGAGTATCCAGTGCGTCGGTGCTGATGATCAGGAGCCGGTCGACACCGGTGAAAGCCTTCTCCAGACCTGCGGCGTCGAAATCGGCCTTGCGGGTGACCACGCCCTTCTTATCGAGCTCGGCCAGCTTTTCCGGGCTGCGGGTTGCCGCGACGATGTTGCCGGGGGCGACTTTGTAGGTCTCGATGAGGTGATGGATGACACGCTGGCCGAGCTGCCCGGCAGCGCCGGTGACCAGGATGATTTCGCTCATACGTCGTTTCCTTCTGTGTTGTGCTGGCTGTGTTGTGCCGGTGGTCTCAAAAAGAGAGTAACACTAGAATAGGAATTGACTTGGCGGTGTAAAGGAGGCAGTTTTTCGGCTCTACGTTACCAAAAGGGAACCAGCAGATGAGTACCGCGGTCGTCAATCTGAAGAACCGGATGCCGGGGGCGCGGCGCGAGATCGATCTCGCCGGCCTGGATTTCGGCAATTGCCCGGTCAGGGACATGATGCAGCAGATCGGCGGCAAATGGTCGACGCTGCTACTCGAGGTGCTGGCGGATCGGCCTTATCGGTTTGGCGAGCTGCGGCGGATGATCCCCGATATTTCGCAGCGCATGCTGACGCAGACACTGCGCGACCTGCAGAGGGATGGTTATATCGACCGCGAGGTTTTCCCGACCAAGCCGCCGAGTGTGGAATATTCGATGACCGAACTTGGACGTTCGCTCTACCAGCCGCTGTCGCAGCTTCTGAACTGGGCAGAAGCGAACCATGATGCCGTTCGCGCCGCCCGTTCGCGATTTGATTCCGCCGATAGTTAGGCTTCCTTGCCGCGCTCTTCCGTGAGGAAAAGCAGGAAGGCCAGCGCTGGAAAGGCGAAGCCGATCCAGGCGGTCATCGTCCAGCCGCCGGTCGCATAGGCCCAGCCGCCGACGGCCGAGCCGAGTGCGCCACCGGCAAAGAAGGTGGCCATGAAGAGGCCGTTGAGCCGGCTGCGATGTTCCGGGTTCAAGCCATAGATGGCGCGCTGGCCGCAGACGAGATTGGTCGTCACCCCGAAATCGAGCATGATCGCGGCTACCGTCAGCAGGATCAAGGCGGCGAGCGAGCCATCGCTTGCGAAATGGCTGATCAGGAAGGACGCCATGCCGAGCAGCATGGCGATTGTCGAGGCGATCTTGGTCATGCCGCGATCGGCAAGCCGGCCGGCAATCGGCGAGGCGACGGCGCCGGCGGCGCCGGCGAGCGCAAAGAGCGCGATGCCGTTCTGTGTCAGGCCGAAGGCGGGACTTGCGAGCAGCAGCGGCGTTGTCGTCCAGAACAGGCTGAAGGCGCCGAACATGCCGGCCTGATAGAGTGCCCGGCGCTGCAGCACGCGCGAGGTCAGTGCCAGGTGGCCCATGGAGGCGAGCAATTCGCCGTAGCGTAGCCTGGTCGTCGGCCGGCGGACCGGCAGGTTGGCGCGGAGCACGACGGCGAGCACGAGCATGAGCGCTGCAGTAACGAAGTAGACCACATGCCAGGAAGAGGCTTCGGCGACGAAGCTTGCGAAGGGGCGGGCGAGCATGATGCCGCAGAGCAGGCCGCTCATGACGTTGCCGACGACCTGGCCGCGCGTGGCATCAGGCGCCATGTTGGCGGCAAAGGGAACCAGGACCTGAACTGCGACTGATGAAAGGCCGATAGAAAGCGAGGCGACGAGGAAGGCCGTGGGTGTCGAGGACAGCGCCGCGCCGATCAGCGCAACGGCCGAGACGGCGATCAGCATCAACACCAGACGGCGGTTTTCAGTGAGGTCGCCGAGCGGCACGATCAGCAGCAGGCCGAGGCCGTAGCCGATCTGCGTCAGCGTGACGATCAGGCCGGTGGCGGCAGGCGTGAAACCGAGATCGGCGCTGATCGGGCCGGCGAGCGGCTGGCCGTAATAGAGATTGGCGGCCACCAGCCCGCAGGCGGCGGCGAAAAGGAAGGTGAGCCAGGGGGATAGCGCCCGGGGAATGGCCTCATCCGGCGTGGTGGCTGAAATGCTCATCGGAAACTCCGGTATTCAAAGATTGGAAGGACTGAATGCAAAAATGCTGGCTGCGGCCACCCGATCCTTGACCGAATGCCGGTATTTCTCTCGTCCACGGTGCGGACTTTTCAGGTCACGAGCTTCATCGCGGCCTCGGCCGCGGACAGCATCTCTTCCCTGCTGCGTCCTGTTTTGCCGATGACGCGCAGGCCCTTGGTAAAGCAGAGGAAGGCGAGGGCGGCAGCAGCCGGGTCTACCGTCTTCGGAATGGTGCCGTCTGCCTGGCCGATGCGGATGAGATCGGCCATCAGCTTTTCGTCCGCGGCAAACGCCGTCACGACGTGGGCAGCGGCTTCCTCGTCAAGCAGGGCGAAGTCGTTGGCGCCGCCAACGACGAGACAGCCTTTGCGGCCGGCTTCGCCATAGGAGAGCTCGGTATAATACATCACCATCTGGAAGACCTTCTCGCGACCCGTCTCTGCAGACGCGATCATCGCTTCCAGGCGCCGTCGGCCGAGTTTTCGATAATGGGCAAAAGCAGCGAGAAAGATGCCGCGCTTGTCCTTGAATGCCTTGTAGATGCTCCCCGAAGCAAGGCCCATTGCTTCGGTCAATTCGCTGATGGCGGCGGCGTGGTAGCCGCGTTCGGAAAAAACGCGCAGCGCCGCATCCAGTGCTGCGTCCATGTCGAACTCGCGCGGACGGCCACGGCTGCGGGTCTTTGCTTCGGATGTGAGGATGGCGTCTGTCATGCGTCCTAATTAGGGAATGATCGTTTCCAAATCAAGCGGAATTTTGGCGATGCAGCAAATTCAAAGATCGAGCACCCAGTTCTGGCCGTTCGCCTCGGGGCCGAACATGCGATGTCTCTCCTCGGAGACAAGGCGGAAGCCCGCCTTGACGTAGATGGCGCGGGCGGTCTCCAGCATGTCGTTGGTCCAGAGCGAGAGCTCGCGGTAGCCCTTCTCCCTGGAGAAGCGGATGCATTCGTCGACCAGCAATTTGCCGAGCCCGAGGCCGCGGGCTGATTTGTCGACATAGAGCAGGCGGAGCTTGGCGATGCTGTCGCCGCCATTGGTGACGAGGACGGAGCCGACATTGACGCTGCGGCGTTCGGCGATCCAGCAATATTCCTTGGCCGGATCGAAATTGGCGAGGAATTTTCCGGCGACCTCGGCGACCAGCGCCTCGAAGCGCAGATCCCAGCCATATTCTTCTGCGTAGAAGCGGCCTTGGCTCTGAACGATCCAGCCGATATCGCCGGCGCGGTGGGCGCGGATAATGGCCGATGCGGGTTTTGCCGCCGGG
>NZ_VSZV01000298.1:0-6466 GCF_008919455.1 Rhizobium sp. PEPV16 | reverse complement strand
AACTGCTCTCGTCCCCGGTTGGTGACAATGATGACCTGGCTGCGCAGGTCGGCCGGATGGGGGCTGGTTTCGATCAGCCCCGCGGCGCGGAAACGCTTGAGGATGCGGCTGAGATAAGCGGGGTCGAGCTGCAGGTCGCGTACAAGTGCGGCGGCGCTGACACCGTCGTGCGAGCCGACCTCGAAGAGGATACGGGCATCCGTCAGCGTGAACGGCGTGTCGAGATAGGCCTTGTTCAGCAGGCCGAGGAAATTCGTGTAGAAGCGGTTGAAATCGCGGGCGGTTTCGATAAGGGCGATATCGGACATGACAAAGATCTCCAGATGGAGATTCTTGCCAGTTTGTTGACGGACCTCGCTCTTTACTCGGCGTCATCCTCGGCCTGTGCCGAGGATCTGCTGCACCGGTAGCAGATGCTCGGGACAAGCCCGAGCGTGACGAAAGAGGTGTTGACTGACTTTTTCAGCAGTCCGGCAAATATCTCCAGATGGAGATCTTGTCCTGCATTTAGTGGACTGAGTCAACAAACATGGCAATATCAGGCGGCTTCCTCTTCTGCTGCCTCATCCATTCCCAGCGCGAAATCGACCGCCGCTCGGGCATGGATCGCGGTGGTGTCGAAGCCTGGCAGCGGCAAGTGGTCGGGATCGAGGATCAGGCAGATCTCGGTGCAGCCGAGGATGATGCTGTCGGCGCCGTTCTCGACGGCGCGGGTAATCACCGCCATGAGCTTGTCGCGCGAGCTGTCGAGCACCTTGCCGGCGCAGAGTTCGTTGAAGATGATGTTGTGCACGGTGGTGCGGTCGCCAGCATCAGGCACCATGATGTCGAGGCCAAGGCTCTTCATGCGGTCGCTGTAGAAGCCGTGCTCCATCGTGTAGCGAGTGGCGATCAGCAGTGGGCGCTTGCGGCCGGCCGCATGCAACGATTTCGCGGTCTCGTCGATGATGTGGATCAGTGGCACGGAGATCTTCTCCGCGACCTTGTCGGCGATCAGATGCATGGTGTTAGTGCAGATCAGGATGCAGCCGGCGCCGGCGATCTGCAGGCGCAGAGCCACGTCGGCGAGGCGACGCGCTGCCATATCCCAGTCGCCGGCCTTCTGAAGCGCGACGATCTCCTCGAAATTGACAGAATGCAGGATGAGTTCGGCCGAGGCGAGGCCACCCTTGCGGTCACGCACCATCTCGTTGACGACACGGTAATAGACTGCCGAACTTTCGAAACTCATGCCGCCGATAAGGCCGATCGTTTCCATCTCTTCATGCTCTCCATGCTTCTGAACTTTCGAAAATGATGCCGCAATCCCGACGCGACGTGTTTGCTTTGTTTGTCTCTTGCGTCATATATGTGATAGGATTTTGCGTCATTTGATGAAATCCTGCAAAAAAGACGCAAGAGGTATATGTTCGACACATGCTCGATGATCGCGACAGACGCATTCTGGACATGCTGCAAAAGGATGCGGGCATATCCGTGACCGATCTTGCCGAGCGCGTGGCACTTTCGATATCGGCCTGCTCGCGGCGCATCCAACGGCTGGAGGAGAGTGGCCATATCGCCCGGCGCATCGTCGTGCTCGACCGGGACAAGATGGGCGTGCCGACGACGGTCTTCGCGCTGGTCAAGACGGCGCACCATTCCGACGAATGGACGGAGACCTTCCGCCGGATCATCAGCGACATTCCCGAGATCGTCGAAGCGCACCGCCTGACAGGCAATCACGACTATATCCTGAAGATCGTGCTGCCGCGCGTCGAGCATTACGATGTGATCTACAAACAGATCGTACGCAAGATCGAGCTTTTCGACGTCTCGGCCTCGATCTCGATGGAGCTTCTGAAGGGCGGTACGGCGATCCCCGTAGGATATGCCGATTGAGTGAGTTCCACCGACCGGGATGCAGGGGAGCTATGCCGAAACGGCAGTTGCAACCATCGCGGCGAAGGCCACATTGGCTTTGAGCGAAATGGCGCAAAAGGGGTAGGTCATGAGCGATCATCATGTCGTCGTTGTCGGCGGCGGTTTCGGAGGGCTGCAACTCGTCAACGGCTTGAAGGGCGCCGGTGTCAGAATCACGCTGGTCGACCGGCGCAACCATCATCTCTTCCAGCCGCTGCTCTATCAGGTGGCGACCACTATTCTCTCCACCTCGGAGATCGCCTGGCCGATCCGCCGCCTTTATGCCGACCGGCCTGACGTGACGGTGCTGCTCGCCGAGGTCACCGGCGTCGACAGCGGCGCAAAGACTGTTTCCTTACGCAACGGCATGACTCTTGGTTACGATACGCTGGTGCTGGCGACCGGGGCGACGCATGCCTATTTCGGCCACGACGAATGGGAGCCGGTGGCGCCCGGCCTGAAGACACTTGAGGATGCGACAACGATCCGCCGGCGCGTGCTGCTTGCCTTCGAGAAGGCAGAGATGGAGAGCGATCCTGCCGTGCGCGATGCGCTGTTGACCTTCACCATCGTTGGGGCCGGGCCGACCGGTGTCGAGCTGGCCGGCATCATCGCCGAACTCGCGCATTTCACGCTGCCCAAGGAATTCCGCAACATCGACACGCGCAAGACCCGCGTCGTTCTGGTCGAGGCCGGCCCGCGGGTGCTGCCGACCTTCGCCGAGGAGCTTTCGGCCTATGCTCAGAAGGCGCTGGAGAAACTCGGGGTCGAGGTCCATCTCGGCAAGCCGGTGACCGAATGCAACGCCGACGGCGTGAAGATCGGCGAGACCTTTGTTGCCAGCCGGACGATCGTCTGGGCAGCCGGGGTCACCGCCTCGCCTGCGGCGCAATGGCTCGGCGTGCCGGCCGACGGGGCAGGGCGCGTCGTGGTCGAGAAGGATCTGAGCGCGCCCGGTCTGCCCGACGTCTTCGTCGTCGGCGATACCGCCTCTGTCATGCGCGAAGACGGCAAGCCGGTGCCGGGCATTGCGCCCGCCGCCAAGCAGCAGGGCGGTTACGTCGCCAAAGTGATCCGCGCCCGCATATTCGGCAAACCGGCGCCGGCGCCTTTCCGCTACTGGCATCAGGGCAGCCTGGCGACGATCGGCAAGAGTGCCGCGATCATCGATTTCGGCCGGATCAAGCTGAAGGGCTGGATCGCCTGGTGGATCTGGGGTCTTGCCCATATCTACTTCCTGATCGGCACCCGCTCGCGCTTCGCCGTCGCCTGGAGCTGGCTGTGGATCTATCTGAGCGGCCAGCACAGCGCCCGGCTGATTACCCAGCGCGAGACGATGCGGGAGGAGTAGGTCCCTTCTTCGAGTCAAGTCAGAGGACCGAAATGAACGCAAGCGCATACTGTGTAACCCCCCTCTGGCCTGCCGGCCATCTCCCCCACAGGTGGGGAGATCGGCTAGGCGCAATGGTTTCCCCAAATAATCAGCGTCCAGCGCAGCGAAACGATAGACGGGCAAGAAGCGTGGGCTATTTGTAATCTCCCCACCTGTGGGGGAGATGCCCGGCAGGGCAGAGGGGGCGGCCACGGCACGCCGGTCCATGAAACCAGCCACGAGCGCGCCCACGCGTGAACGTGATACGCCCAAGCTTGACATATCTCCGCACACGCCCTTAGCATTCCGCCCGCGTCTCCCCACCACCGGGAGTTACGCATTCAACAGTCGCCATCAGCAGGTAGAGGTTCCAATGCGCCGATTCACTTCTCACGAAAATCACATTCGAAATTCTGAGAAGTTGGTGGTTCATGCGCACTTTGAATTTGGGCATCCTCGCCCATGTGGACGCAGGCAAGACTAGCCTTACCGAAAGACTGCTTTTTGATGCCGGCGTTATCGACAAGCTCGGCAGCGTCGATACCGGCAATACACAGACGGACACTCTCGAGCTCGAACGGCAACGCGGCATCACGATCAGAGCCGCGGTGGTGTCGTTCACGATCGGCGACAGGATCGTCAATCTGATCGACACGCCCGGTCACCCGGATTTCATCGCCGAGGTCGAGCGGGTGCTCGGATTGCTGGATGCCGCGGTCGTCGTCGTTTCGGCGGTTGAAGGCGTGCAGGCGCAGACGCGGGTGCTGGTGCGGGCGCTGCGACGACTTGGCGTTCCCTTCGTCTTCTTCGTCAACAAGGTCGACCGCCTCGGCGCGCAATATGAGGACGTGCTGAAGGCTCTTGCCAGCCAATTGCTCGTTCGCCCCATCGCCATGTCTTCCGTGATCGATGCTGGCAGCGGGCTTGCCAGGGTGGAGGCTTTGGCTCACGGATGCGAACCGCTTTTCACGCCGCTCTGCGAAGCACTCGCGGAGAATGACGAGGCGCTGCTGGACGATTACGTCTTGGCGCCCGATCGCCTGACGGCGGATAGGCTTGGACGCTGCCTGATCGATCAGGTCGCGAGCGGTCTGGTGCATCCTGTCTTCGCAGGTGTGGCAACGACCGGCGTCGGCGTGCCGGCCCTAACATCCGCCATTGCGACGATATTGCCCGGCCGGCGCCTCGATCCGGACGGGCCGATTGCCGGAACAATCTTCAAGATCGAACGCGGCTGGGGCGGTGAAAAGCTGGCCTATATGTATCTGACGTCAGGCACGGTCCGGCTCCGTCAATATCTGGATTTGCCCAAAGGCCTGGATAGGGTGACCGCGATCGAGGTTTTCGAGGCCGGCCGGGTTCATGGCGCCGCAAGCTTCCGCGCCGGGCAGATCGCGCGCATCAGCGGCCTTGCCGGCGCCCGGATCGGCGATGCGGTGGGCGGCGATCCGCTCTCCGACGGACGGGCTTACTTCGCGCCGCCGACGCTGGAAACCCGGGTTTTTGGCCAGCGGCCTTCCGAGAAGGCGGCGTTGTGGCTTGCGCTGAACCAGATGGCCGAACAGGATCCGCTGATCAATCTGCGCCGGAACGAGGAAACGGACGAGGTCTTCGTATCGCTCTATGGCGAGGTGCAGAAGGAGGTTATCCAGTCGACCCTGCTGACGGATTTCGGCCTCGACGCCAGCTTCGAGGAAAGTACGATCATCCTGGTCGAGAGGCCTGTAGGAATTGGGACCGGCTTACAGATCCTCTTCAAGGAACCCAATCCCTTCCTGGCGACGGTAGGCCTGCGGGTCGAGCCGCGGCCTGCCGGCGCGGGCAACAGCTTCGCGCTGGAAGTGGATGTCGGCCAGATGCCTGCCAGCTTTTACAGGGCGGTCGAAGAAACCGTGTTCGAAACGCTAAAGCAGGGCGTTTTCGGCTGGCAGGTCATCGATTGCCACGTGGCGATGACGGCAGCCCGGCACAGTTCGCCGGCAAGCACCGCCGCCGATTTCCGGCAGCTCACGCCTTGGGTGCTGGCAGATGCACTGTCAGCCGCGCAAACCGTCCTATGCGAGCCGATCGACCGCTTTCATCTAGAAGCGCCCGCGGAGAGCTTGAGCGGCTTGCTGACCCTGCTTGCGAAATCTGCTGCGACGATGACGGATTCCGTGATTGTCGACGGCATGGCCCGACTGGAAGGCACTATGGCGTCCGCGATGATCCAGAGCGTCCAGCAGCAATTGCCGGGCCTGACAAGCGGGGCGGGGACGATGGAAACCGGCTTCGATCACTACGCCCCGATGGCTGGCCCACCGCGCGTTCGAAGGCGTTCAGGACCTGATCCGTTCAACCGCGTCGAATATCTGCTGAGCCTGCACCGACATCTCGAAGGCATGTCCTGAGATTCCTCAGTGCATACTTCGTCGTGGGCGCGAAGGCTGACAGAAGGGGCGGCCCCCAAAGGAGCCGCCTCTCATTTTCTCAAGCTGCCAGCGAGGCGATGTCGATGACGAAGCGGTAGCGGACGTCGCTCTTGATGACACGCTCATAGGCTTCGTTGATGTTCTGGATGTTGATCTTCTCGATCTCCGAGACGATGTTGTGCTTGCCGCAGAAGTCGAGCATTTCCTGGGTTTCCTTGATCGAGCCGATCATGGAACCGGCGAGGCTCTTACGCCCGCCGATGACCGAGAAGGCATGAACCGGAACCGGGTGCTCGGGAACACCGACCAGAACCATCGTGCCATCGGGCTTCAACAGGCTGAGATAGGCGTTCCAGTCGATTACCGTGCCAACCGTGTTGATGATCAGGTCAAAGGTGCCGGCGAGCTTGGTGAAGGTCTCGGCGTCGCTCGTTGCGTAATAGTCCTTGGCGCCGAGCTTCAGGCCGTCTTCCTTCTTCGATAGCGACTGCGAGAGCACGGTGATGTCGGCGCCCATGGCTGCACCGATCTTCACGCCCATATGGCCGAGGCCGCCCATGCCGACGATCGCGACCTTCTTGCCGGCGCCGGCCTTCCAGTGGGCGAGCGGGGAATAGAGCGTGATGCCGGCGCAAAGCAGGGGAGCGCCTGCATCGAGGGGGATATTGTCCGGGAAGCGCAGGACATAGCCTTCCTTGACGACGATGGAGTCGGAGTAGCCGCCAAAGGTCGGGGTGGTGCCGTCTGCCTCGACGTCGTTGTAGGTCTGGACGAGACCTGG
>NZ_VSZV01000061.1:0-2314 GCF_008919455.1 Rhizobium sp. PEPV16 | reverse complement strand
AGCAATGGCGGCCTTGACCGCGTCCGCGCCGGGCCTGGTCGGCCGGTATTCCAGACCGACGGCGCCGTCATAGCCGTTGGCGAAGATCCAGCCGAGGCGTCGGGCAAGGTCGATATCGCCGGAGCCCGGTTCGTTGCGGCCGGGGTGATCGGCGACATGGACATGGATGACACGGTCGAGGCGGCCGTTCAGCACCTCTTCCGTGCGTTCGTCCATCACGGCGGAATGGTAGATGTCGTAGACGATGCCGATCTCGGGGCGGGCGACGTCATCGATGATGTCGAGACTCTCTCGGGTCGAATCGAGGAAATAGCCGACATGGTCGATGCGGATGTTGAGCGGCTCGACGCCGAGACGGACACCGCTGCCTTTAAGGATATCGGCGCCGGCTCTCAGCGTTTCGGTAAGCGCCCTGCGCTGTTCTTCGCGGGTCAAGCCCGGGAGACCGTCGCCCGCCTGGGCAATCAGCACCGGTGCGCCGAGACGTTTCGCGACAATGACGGATTCGGCAAGGCCTTTCAGCCAGGCCTGCCGGTTGTCGGCGTCGGTCAGCGCGATCATCGGTTCGGCGACGAGGCTGGTGACCGCAAGGCCGGTTTCCTTCAGCGCTGCCTCGATCGCATCCAGATCCTTGCCGGTCCAGCGCCAGAATTCGATCGCCGTCAGGCCGGCCGCATGGGCGCGGCGGATGCGATCTGGAAAGCTGTCGCCCTCTTCGGCAAACAGCCACTCTATACAGGTTGAATAACGTCGCATGAAAACTCCTCCCGTCTGTTGAGGCAGGCATGCGACAGATCGGAGCCTGCCGCAAGAGGAGTTCGGACGCTTGACGCCCGGGGTTCATTGGCGGAACACTCAGCACATCAGGCCGGGATCTCCGGCCGTTTGCGGAGGAAGACATGGATCTCGGATTGAAGGGAAAGACTGCCGTCATAACAGGTGCGTCGGTCGGCATCGGGCTGGCGATCGCCGAGGGGCTGGCGGCTGAGGGCGCCGACCTCGTGCTGGCAGCACGCGGCGGTGAACGGCTCGAGGGGGAAGCCGATCGTATCGCCAAGAAGTACGGCGTCAGCGCCGCCGCTGTCGCGGCCGATGTGGCGACGGTTGCGGGAACCGAGGCGATCATCGCGGCGGCGGCCGAAAAAGGTGGCGCCGATATCCTCATCAACAATGCCGGCACCGGATCGAACGAGACGGTGATGGAGGCGCCCGACGAGAAGTGGCAGGACTATTGGGACCTGCATGTGATGGCCGCCGTGCGGCTGGCGCGCGGCATCGCGCCGCAGATGAAGCAACGCGGCGGCGGGGTGATCCTGCACAATGCCTCGATCTGCGCCGTCCAGCCGCTCTGGTACGAGCCGATCTACAATGTCAGCAAGTCGGCGCTGATGATGTTTTCGAAGACACTTTCGACCGAGCTCATCAAGGACAATATCCGCGTCAACTGCGTCAATGCCGGTCTGATCCTGACGCCCGACTGGATCAAGACCGCCAAGCAATTGACGGCGGAAACCGGCGGCAACTGGGAAGGCTACCTGCAGAGCGTCGCCAACGAGCACGCCGCCTCCAAACGCTTCGGCACACCAGAGGAGCTGGCAAACGTCTTCGTCTTCCTGAGTTCGGAGCGCGCGAGCTATTGCATCGGCTCGACCTATTTCGTCGATGGCGGCATGCTGAAGACGATCTGACCGAGGCTGCAGGCAGGGCGCGCGGCGGCCGGTCTTTCTCGAGGCTGCCGGGCGTTTCTGTGGACGTTGCCGATACAAGCTATAAATAATAGCTATTTTGTTGTATGTTCACGCTTTTGACGCTATTTGCCTGCTATTGGCAGGATAAATACTGCGATTTCTACAAGGCGACGACGATGCTGACGAAAAAGGGAAAATACGGGCTGAAGGCGCTGGTCGACCTGGCGCGGCTGGCGCCGGGTGAGACCGCCTTCATCAACGACATCGCGGCCCGCAACAATATCCCGAAGAAGTTTCTCGATACGATCCTGCTCGAACTGCGCAATGTCGGCATCCTGCGCTCGAAGAAGGGACCGGGCGGCGGCTATTCCCTGTCGCGGCCGGCAACCGAAATCCGCATCGGCCATGTCATCCGCACGCTCGACGGGCCCTTAGCGCCGATACGCTGCGCCAGCCGTACGGCTTACGAGGCCTGCGACGACTGTGCCGATCCGGAAACCTGTCAGGTGCGGCGCTCGATGACCGATGTTCGGGACGCGATCGCCGCCATTCTCGACAATATGACCCTCGAGCAATTCGTCGCCGATGGCGGCCGTATCGACGGCCCCAAGGAAGAATTCCCGATC
>NZ_VSZV01000310.1:239844-240969 GCF_008919455.1 Rhizobium sp. PEPV16 | reverse complement strand
ACGGCATCCGCTGGGCGCGGCAGAAACACACCGATGGCCGCATTCTGGAAAACTGGCACCGCGCCGAGCCGCTGCACGGCCGCCCCGACAAGGCGAAGGCCTGATCTATGGATATTGCGCGCCGGTCGTCTTGATATAGATCGAATAGACCGAACGCGTCGCGGTGATGAAGAGCCGGTTTTTCTTGGGGCCGCCGAAGGTGAGGTTGGACACCGTCTGCGGCACCCTGATCTTGCCGAGCAGGGTTCCGTCGGGCGAAAAGCAGTGCACGCCGTCGGAGGCACTCGTCCAGAGATTGCCGGCGACATCGAAACGGAAGCCGTCGGGATGGCCGACATCGAGGCTGCAGAAGTAGCGGCTGTTGGCAAGCGCCTTGCCGTCGGTGACGTCGAAAACGCGGATATGGCGCGGCACTTCATGTTTTGCGGAGCCGGAATCGGCAATGTAGAGCTTCGTCTCATCGGGCGAGAAGGCAAGGCCGTTCGGCTGGATGAAATCTTCGACGACGGCGTCGATCGCGCCGCTTGCCGGATCGATCCGATAGACATTGCGCGTCGGCTGCTCGGGCTCGGCCTTGTGGCCCTCGTAATCCGACAGGATGCCGTAGGTCGGATCAGTGAACCAGACCCCGCCGTCGGAGTGCACGACGACGTCGTTCGGCGAGTTCAGCCGCTTGCCCTGGTAGCTGTCGGCGAGAACGGTGATGGTGCCGTCCGTCTCGGTGCGGGTGACGCGGCGGCCGCCATGTTCGCAAGAGACCAACCGGCCCTGCCGGTCTCGGGTGTTGCCGTTGACGTAGTTGGAGGGCGAGCGGAAGACGGAGACGGTACCGTCCGGTGTCCAGCGCATCATGCGTTCATTCGGGATATCGCTCCAGAGAAGGCAGTTCAGGTCGGAAAACCAGACCGGGCCTTCCGTCCAGCGGCAGCCGGAATAAAGCTCCTCGAGGCCGGCGCTGCCGATGACCATTGCACCGAAGCGTTCGTCGCGGATCTCATAAATCGGATTGTCGCCCATGCCAGTTTCCTCCCTGAATGCTGCCGTTCTTTTCCTAGCGGCAAAAAGCTGGAGGTGCCAGAGCCCGGCGATGGAAATGCCGGACTCCGGTTTCGTAGAGCCTTTCCT
>NZ_VSZV01000310.1:204236-239779 GCF_008919455.1 Rhizobium sp. PEPV16 | reverse complement strand
AATCGCCTCTGCCCTGACGAAAACCTGCTCCGGCAGAATGCTTCAAGCTGACCAGGAAAGGCTCTAGAGGGCCGCGACCGGATGCGGCGAGCCGTCATAAGCGCCCCAGATCGACTGGTCGAAGCAGATGACCGAGCCGGTCATCAGGCCGGATTCGGACGATGACAGGTAAGCGCAGGCGCGCGCCACCTCGTGCGGATCGACGAGGCGGCCGAAGGGCTGGCTTGCCGCCGCCTTCTCCAGCCAGTCGGCAGCAGCATCGTGATATTCACGCTGGATCCGGTCCTCGCCTTCGGAGGCCATCCAGCCGATGTTCAGACCGTTGACGCGGATGCGGTTGCGCAGGAGCGCGTAGGCGGTGTTCTTCGTCAGCGTTTCCAGCGCGCCCTTGGAGGCACAATAGGCGGCGATGAAGGGCTGGCCGGCTTTGGCCGACATCGAGCCGATATTGACGATCGTACCCTCGATGTTTTCGCGGCGCATAACCTTCACCGCCTCCTGCATCAGGAAAAACGGCGCGCGCACATTGACGGCGAACATGGAGTCGAAGAGCTCCGGGCTGGTGTCGAGGATGGTGCCGCGATCGGTGATGGCGGCGGCATTGACCAGCGCGTCGACGCGGCCGAAGGTCTCGTCACAGGCGCGCACGACACTCTGTGCATCCTCGACCTTGCCGAGGTCGGCCTTGACGTAGACGATCCTGGCACCGGTCGCAGCCGAAATCTCCGCCGCCTTTGCCTTACCCTTGGCTTCGTTGCGGCCGCAGATGACGATGCCTTTTGCGCCGCGTTCGGCGAAGAGACGGGCGATGGTCGCGCCCAATCCTTGCGTGCCGCCGGTGACGATGGCGATCTTGCCGTCGAGGCGGCCGTGGTCTGTGCTCATGTGGTTCCTCCATTGTGTTGATGTGCGAATAGCCTCCCGCGGGGCGGGAGGCTTTTATGTCAGTGCGTGCCCCCTCATCCGCCCTACGGGCACCTTCTCCCCGCTGGGTAGAAGGGGGAATCGAGACGTTGCGGCATATCCCTTCTACCCTCGGGGAGAAGGTGCCGGCAGGCGGATGAGGGGGCTCCAGCCTCCAAGTTAGCTCAACTTCTTGCCCGCCTGCTCGGCAAGTGCTGCCGTAAAGACTTCATCGTTCCAGCCTTCCCGCAACGCCTCGTGCATCAGCTGCGCCTGTGTCTTCGGCGCTAGTCCGCCAAGTGGCGGGTCGCGGTCGAGGTTGGTCGGGAAGGAGTAGCCCTCGGCGCAGGCGGCGACGGCGTTGGCGATTTCGTCTGGCGAGAGCCTGCCCTGCAAGGTCTTCAAGGCGGGAAACAGCCTGGCGCTCATCCTCTCGCGATGGACGGTTTCCATTGCCCGACCGAAGGCGGAAGAGACCTGCAGCAGGTTGGCGACACGTTTGATGTCGGCCGAGCGGTTGGTGCCGGCGGCATGGAAGAGGGCGGGATTGAAGAAGACGACGTCACCCTTTTCGAGTGGCAGCTGGACATGGTTGGTCTCGAAATAATCCCGGAACTCCTGCCGCTTCAGTGCGAGATAGCCCGGTACATAGGTCTGGCTGTACGGCAGGAAGAGCGTCGGACCGCTTTCGAGCGGCATATCGCAATGGGCAACCGCGCCCTGCAATGTCAGCACCGGCGAGAGCCGATGCACATGTGCCGGGAACTGCTCGATCACCTTTGAGGACTGAAAGCCGAGATGGTAGTCGCGATGTGCCGACTGCGCCGAACCGCCCGGATTGACGCGGTTGACCTGCGCCGTCATCTGGTAGCTCGGGCCGAGCCAGGCTTCGCTGGCCAGCGCGACGATGGCATTGGCGTAATATTCGGCGAAATTTGCCGGATCGGCGAGGCAATGTTTTTCCAGCGAGTTCCAGATACGGTCGTTGGCGCCAGGCTTGGCGAAGTGGTCGCCGCCGCCGGTCGAGGTGCGGTGCTGTTCCTCGATGATCGCATCGAAAATCGTGCTGGCGCGGTCGATGATGCCGGTGTCTTCGTAAGCGCGCTTGAACACGACGACACCGGGCCCCTCGCCGAAGGCCTCGCAGATTTCCGCCAACACGGCGCGTCGGCCTTCAGGCGTTGCAGCCTCCGTCATCACCTTGCGGCTGTCATAGATCAGCACGTTTTTTTCGAGCGCAGATGCCGAGGGGTAATCGGCAAGTGCCGTCGTCTTTTCCGCAAGGGCGCGAAACTCATCGAGATCGCAGGCGTCTTCGCTCAGCCAGACGCGGTCGGCGCGCAGTTTCTGCTGGTTGTCGGTTTTCATGGCGGGCTCCTCCCTCTTTCCAATGGAGGCACTATACGCCGCGATGCCAGGTGATATAGATCAGAAATCCATCAAAAAACCATCAGAACGGTCTCATGGCACACCTCTTTCTCGTCAAGGATATTGCCTTCCAGGCAGGGCTCAGCACCGCGACCGTCGACCGGGTGCTGAACGGCAGACCGGGTGTGCGCCGGCAGACCGAGATGCGGGTGAAGGCGGCGATCGCAGAGCTGGAGAAGCAGCAGGCCGGCGCGATGGGCAGCGGCCGCATGCTGGCGATTGATATCGTCATGGAGACGCCGCAGCGTTTCAGCGATGCGGTACGGGCCGCCTTCGAGGCGGAGATGGCGACCTTCCTGCCGGGCATCTTCCGCTGCCGGTTCCATTTCGCCGAGGTGATGAAGCCGGCTGAGCTGGTGCAGCTTCTCGATCGCATCCGGCTGCGCGGCACGCACGGCATCGTGCTCAAGGCGCCTGACGTCGCGGAGGTGGCTGCCGCCGTCGCGCGGGCGGATGCCGCCGGCATTCCCGTCGTGACGCTGGTGACCGACCTGCCGAATTCGGCACGCATCGCCTATGCCGGCGCCGACAACCGGGCAGCCGGAGAGACTGCCGCCTATCTGATCGGCGAATTTCTCGGGAGGGATGGCGGCAAGGTGCTGGTGACGCTGTCGAGCGGACGGTTCCGTGGCGAGGAGGAGCGCGAAATCGGCTTTCGCCGCGTCATCCGCGCCCGTTATCCCGACATCGGCATTACCGAAATCAGCGAGGGGCACGGCACCGATGCTGCGACGGGAACGCTTGCCGCGGTAGCGCTTGCGGCCGATCCCGCCATCAACGCCGTCTATTCGATCGGCGGCGGCAACCGGGCGGTGCTTGCGGTCTTCGACATGGCCAAACGTCCCGTCCGCGTTTTCGTCGCCCATGATCTCGACGCGGATAATCGCGCCCTTCTTGCGGCGCGTCGGATCGGCTTCGTGCTGCATCATGATCTCAGAACCGATGCGCGTTCGGCCTTCCGGGCGATCATGAGCCGGGCGACCGCCTTACCGCGCGCGGTTACGCCCTCGCTTTCATCAGTTGAAATCGTCACGCCCCACAATATGCCCGCGGCCGATTGAGCCAATTGGCTTTCCTTCGATGCCGAAATCGGGCTACAGCTTTGACACGAGGTGAGCGGCATGGATTATAGCGACGTCAGCACGATTGCAGCCTGGGTGACCGAGCAGGGACTGAAGGGTGTTTCCGAAGCCGAGCTGATGACCGGTTTCTGCGCGGCCTGCCGTAATGCCGGCCTGCCGCTCGACCGCGGCCTGGCGCTGATGGATACGCTGCATCCGGTGCATGAGGGCCGCGCCTTCCGCTGGGACAGCATCGAGGAAATCCAGACCGAGTTCGAATATGGTCCGACGATCTCGGGGGAGGCGGCGTCGAACTGGCAGCGTTCGGCCTTCTATCATCTTTGGTCTCGCAACGAACGGGAGATACGCCGGCGTCTCGGCTTCGGCGATCCCATCGATTTCTCCATGCTCGATACGATCGCTGAAGCCGGTCACACGGATTTCGTGGCGATGATGCATCGTTTTTCCGAGGCCGGCACGATCGGCGAGATGGATTGCTTCTTCTCGCATTTCGCGACGAAACATCCTGAGGGCTTTTCCGATCACCATCTCGCCATCCTCCGCAAGCTGGTGCCGGTGCTGGGACTGGCCATCAAATGCATCGCGCTCGGGCGTATCGCCCGCACCATCGCCGAGGTCTATCTCGGCGAGGACGCCGCGCGCCAGGTGATGGAAGGCAAGATCAGCCGCGGCAAATCAGAGCGGATTTCCGCGGCACTCTGGTTTTCCGACCTGCTGAACTACACCAAGATCTCCGACAGCGTGCCGCCGGAGGAGATCATCCCGCTGCTCAACGACTATAGCGAGGCGGTTATCACGGCGATCCACGAGTCCGGCGGCAACGTGCTGAAGCTGATCGGCGACGGTGTGCTCGCCATCTTTAAGGGCGAGGTGCCGGCGGAGACATGTCGTGCGGCGCTGAGTGCCGAATCGCTGCTGCGGGAAAAGCTCACCACGCTGAATGCCGCGCGTGCGGCCGACGGCCGGGCGACGACTGACGTCTATATCGGCCTGCATATCGGCGATGTCTTCTACGGCAATATCGGCAGCCAGGACCGGTTGGACTTCACCGTCATCGGACCTGCCGTCAATGAGGTCAGCCGGATCGCCTCGATGTGTCGTTCCGTCGATCTCAACCTGTTGATCTCCTCCGATTTCGCCGCGGCGATACCGGAGCAGCAGCGCAGCGCACTTGCCTGCGTTGGACGCTATGCGTTGCGCGGCGTCCAGCGCGCGCAGGAACTGTATACGCTCGACAGCGCCCGGCTGAACGGCTGAGTTCCTGACTGCAAGGCTATCGCAGCAGACCCTGGCCGCCGTCGATCCAGATCGGCGTACCGGTGATGTGTCGGGCGCGGTCGGAGGCGAGGAAGAGGATGGTTTCGGCGACGTCCTCGCTCTTGCCTGCCTTGCCGCCGGCAATCGGGATATCGCCCTCCGGCCAGATGACCGGAACCTCCGTCTCCTCGCGATGGCGGCTATCGGTATTGGCGCTGATATTGGTCTCGATCTCGCCGGGGCAGACGGCATTGACGCGGATGCCATGGCGCCCGAGTTCGAGGGCGAGCTGCTGGACCATGGCCACCTGCCCCGCCTTGGTCGCGGTGTAGGCGGTGGCGCCCGGCGTCGTGAAGGTACGGGTGCCGTTGATCGAAGAGACGACGATGATCGAACCGCCATGGCGCTTCAGATACGGAACCGTCAGATGCAGGGTCAGATAGGTGCCGCGTAGATTGACGGCGATGGTCTTGTCCCATTCATCCGGTTTCAGATCGTCAATCGGCGCCCAGACACCGTTGATCCCAGCATTGGCGACAACGATGTCGAGGCCGTCGAAGGTGTCGGTCAATTGCGCGACGGCGCCTCGCATTTGAGCTTCGTTGCTGGTATCTGCCGTCAACGCGATCGACTGGCCGCCGGCGGCCTCAATTTCGGCGCAGGTCTTTTCGACCTCGTCGGCGGTGCGGCTCAATGCTGCGACCTTTGCACCTTCGGCAGCGAGCCGCAACGCGGCCGCTTTGCCGATGCCGGAACCGGCGCCTGTCACCAATGCGATCTTTCCCTTCAGCTCCATGGGCAGGCTCTCCTTGCCGTTTTGCCGCTAAGCCAATGTTCGGAACGGGCTGTTGGTTCCGAAAGGAGAGCGGATCGTTAGAGCCTCCTGAGCAGGCTGTGTTGCAACGCCCATCTCTCCGGCCCGTGGACGGCGGCAAAGAGCAGGCCGGCGAGGAAGGTAAAGTGATCGATGAAGAAGCCGAATTCGGCCTGGTTTTGTTGCCAATGGGACGGACCGTGGAAGGCGAAAGCGAGGAAGATCACATAGATGGCTGCAAGCAGGCTGGCCTCGGTGAAGAAGGCCCCTGATATGAAAGCGAGTGCCAGCGCGATCTCGAAGAAGGCGGCGACCCAGGTAAGGAATGTCGCCATCGGAAAGCCGGCAGCGGTGATATAGCCCGCCGTTGCGCCGATATCGGCGAACTTGAAGCCGGCGGCCATGAAGAAGACGAAGCTGAAGATGATGCGGGCGACGATGATTGCGATTGCTCTGGCCATCGTGAAATCTCCTCTTTGAGTTTCCACTATGACGGACGAGACCCACGATATCCGACACGGTGAATGAAAAAGGGCCGCTTGCGCGACCCTATCACTTTGAATTGCGCACAAATCCTTTCCGAAAATCGGTTCCGATTTTCGGGTTATGCGCTCTCACCATTCGGCGAAGCTGCCGTCGGCATGCCGCCAGATCGGGTTGCGCCAGCGGTGGCCTTCCTTGGCGCGTTCGATGACATAGGCCTCGTCGACCTCGATGCCGAGGCCCGGCCCCTGCGGGATCGAGACGAAACCATCGGCATATTGAAACACCTCCTTGTTGGAGATGTAGTCGAGGATGTCGTTGCCCTTGTTGTAGTGGATGCCGAGGCTCTGTTCCTGGATGAAGGCATTGTAGCTGACGGCATCGACCTGCAGGCAGGCGGCAAGCGCGATCGGACCCAGCGGGCAATGCGGCGCCAGCGCCACGTCGTAGGCTTCGGCCATCGCTGCGATCTTGCGGCATTCGGTGATGCCGCCGGCATGGGAGAGATCCGGCTGGATGATGTCGACGTAGCCGTCCGAAAGGACCTGCTTGAAGTCCCAGCGCGAAAAGAGGCGTTCACCGAGCGCGATCGGCGTCGAGGTGTGGTTGACGATATCGCGTAGGGCTTCCTTGTTTTCGGAAAGCACCGGCTCTTCGATGAACATCAGCTTGTAGGGATCGAGCTCCTTGGCGAGAACCTTCGCCATCGGTTTGTGCACGCGGCCGTGGAAATCGACGCCGATGCCGATGTGCGGGCCGATCGCCTCGCGGATGGTGGCGATGGTCTCGACCGCTTTCTCCACCTTCTCATTGGTGTCGACGATCTGCATTTCCTCGCAGCCATTGAGCTTGATCGCCTTGAAGCCGCGGGCAACCACCTCCTTGGCATTGTTGGCGACATCCGAGGGACGGTCGCCGCCGATCCAGGAGTAGACCTTGATACGATCACGAAGCTGGCCGCCGAGCAGGGAATGGATAGGCTGACCGAGCGCCTTGCCCTTGATGTCCCACAGCGCCTGGTCGATGCCCGAGATCGCGCTCATGTGGGTGGCGCCGCCGCGATAGAAGCCGCCGCGATACATCACGGTCCAGTGGTCCTCGATCAGGAAGGGATCCTTGCCGATCAGGTAGTCTTCCAGCTCATGGACGGCGGCCTGAACGGTGAGTGCGCGGCCTTCGACGACCGGCTCGCCCCAGCCGACGATGCCTTCATCAGTTTCGACCTTCAAAAACAGCCAGCGCGGGGGAACGATATAGGTGGTGAGTTTGGTGATCTTCATCGCTGTTCTTTCAGTCCCTTCCCGGGTTTGCGATCGGCGGCACGTCCGTAGATTTGTCGTGATAGGTCATCTCGTTCTGCCGATCGCTTTTTCGGCGGCGGCTAGATCGCGCACCGCAAGATCGAGCATGCGGTTGGCGCATTCACGGGCGCCAGCCTTGTCGCGCATGCGCAGGGCCTCGACCAGCTGACCGTGAACGACCACCGCATCCTCGCGATTTTCGACGCCGATATTAGAGGCGTGCAGCGCATATTTCAGCGCCGCGTGAATGGCGCTCGACAGGCGGCGGAAGACCTGGTTGTGGCTGGCGGTGAGCAGTACCGTATGGAACATGACGTCGGCATCGGTGAAGCTTTCCGGGTCGCGGGCGCTGTCGCGCATCTGCCGCCAGGCATTGTCGAGATCGGCGATCTCCTGAGCGCTGGCGCGCTCGGCGGCATATTCGGCGGCTGCCGGCTCGATGGTGCGGCGGGCCTCGAGAATGCAGCCGAGCAGGTCGAAGTCCTTGATATAGGGACCCATCCATTCAAGCACGTCGGCGTCCAGGATATTCCAGTCGTCCTTGTCGCAGACGGTGGTTCCGATGCGTGGCTTGCCGCGGACGAGACCTTTGGATTCCAGCACTTTTAGCGATTCGCGAATGACGGTGCGGCTGACGCCGTAGAGTTCGCAGAGATCGTTTTCGCGGGGCAGCGGCGAGCCCGCGGGATAGCGGTCCGCACAGATATCCTGAGCGATCGCCGCCGTGACGTTGCGGCGTACGCGCGGGCGGCGTTCGATGTGGCGGCTTTCGGCCCCGCCCTGTCGCTCGATTGTTTCCAACTCACCTCTCCGCTCTGTCTTGCGTGCTAGGCAACCGAACCTGATTATCCGAATTCGATCCGCTTTGCGACGCTTCCTCCCGGCACCTTGTCAATAATCCTATTATTCCAATCATCATACATTGGCAATTGACTGGTATGATGATTTATCATAATTCAGTGGACGTTGCCTGGGAGGCAGCTGCTCGGTTTTTGAAAGTTAGGGAGAGAGACATGCGCTTGTTCAAAGCAGCCATTCTGGCTGGCACTTTCGCCATTCTGGCCGCCGGCTCGGCATTTTCCGCGGACGTCAAGATAGGCTTCATCGTCAAGCAGCCGGAGGAGCCGTGGTTCCAGGATGAATGGAAATTCGCCGACCAGGCCGCCAAGGAAAAGGGCTTCACCGTCGTCAAGATCGGCGCCGAAGACGGCGAGAAGGTCCAGTCGGCGATCGACAATCTTGGCGCCCAGGGTGCGCAGGGCTTCATCATCTGCACGCCCGACGTCAAGCTCGGCCCCGGCATCGTCGCCAAGGCCGAAGCCAACCAGCTGAAGCTGATGACGGTCGACGACCGCCTCGTCAGCGCCGACGGCAAGCCGCTGGAAGACGTGCCACATATGGGCATTTCAGCCACCAAGATCGGCGAGACCGTCGGCCAGGCGATCGTCGACGAAATCAAGAAGCGCGGTTGGGACATGAAGAATGTCGGCGCCGTACGGGTCTCCTATGATCAGTTGCCGACCGCTGTTGACCGCGTTGAAGGTGCGATCTCGGTGCTGAAGTCCGCCGGCTTCCCGGCCGAAAACATCTATGATGCGCCACAGGCGAAGACGGATACGGAAGCGGCGCTGAACGCGGCAACCACCGTTCTCAACAAACATGCCGACGTGAAATACTGGGTCGCCTTCGGCCTTAACGACGAAGCCGTCCTCGGCGCCGTCCGTGCTTCCGAATCGGTCGGCATTCCGGCAGCCAACGTCATCGGTGTCGGCATCGGCGGCGCGGAATCGGCGATCAACGAGTTCAAGAAACCGGCGGCGACGGGCTTCTTCGGCACCGTCATCATCTCGCCGAAGCGTCACGGCTACGAGACGGCGCTCAACATGTACGACTGGATCGCCAACGACAAGGAGCCGGAAAAGCTGACGCTGACTTCCGGTTCGCTGGCACTGCGCGACGATTATGAAAAGGTCCGCAAGGATCTTGGCATCGAGTGATCGTCCTTCCAAGATGATATCGTCCGGCGGCCGCTCAGCGCGCCGCTGGCTCTTCTCGGCGGAGCGATGATGGCTTTCCTCGAATTCAGCAATATCTCCAAGGGTTATCCCGGCGTTCAGGCGCTGGCGAATGTTTCCTTCACTGTCGAGAAGGGTGCCGTCCACGGACTGATGGGCGAAAACGGCGCCGGTAAATCGACATTGATCCGGGTACTGTCAGGCGATCAGGCCGCCGATGGCGGCAACATCCTCATCGACGGCGAGGAGCAGAAATACGCGTCCGTCCGCGACGCCTTCCATGCCGGCGTCATCGTCATCCATCAGGAACTGCAGCTCGTTCCAGAGTTGACCGTCGCCGAAAATCTCTGGCTCGGACGCTTCCCGGCCAAGGGCGGCGTCATCCATTCGAAGGCGCTGATCGAGACGGTGCGGTCGAAGCTCGAGGAGATCGGCATCGACGTCGATCCGTCGGCCAAGGTCGCCTCCCTTTCGATCGGTGCACGGCAGATGGTCGAGATCGCCAAGGCCGTCATGCTCGATGCGCGGGTGATCGCGTTGGACGAGCCAACCTCCTCGCTTTCCTTGCGTGAAAGCGAAATCCTGTTTTCACTCATCGACAGGCTGAAGGCGCAGGGAACGGTCATCCTCTACGTCTCGCATCGTCTCGACGAGATCTTCCGTCTTTGCGACAGCCTCACGGTGCTGCGCGACGGCAAACTTGCCGCCCACCATCCTGACATCGCTGAAACCACGCGAGAGCAGATCATCTCGGAAATGGTCGGACGCGAGATCAGCAATGTCTGGGGCTGGCGCGAACGTCCGCTCGGCGGCATACGTCTGGAGGTCAAGGGCCTGTCGGGACCGAGGCTACGCCATCCGATCAGCTTTTCCGTCCGTCAGGGCGAGATTCTCGGTTTCTTCGGCCTGATCGGCGCCGGCCGCAGCGAGATGGCGCGGCTGCTTTACGGCGCCGACACCAGACATCAGGGCCAGGTGACGATCGATGGCGTTGCCGTTTCGCCGAACAATCCGAAGGCGGCGATCAATGCCGGCATGGTGCTCTGCCCCGAGGACCGCAAGTTCGACGGCATCATCCAAGGGCGATCGATCGAAGAAAATATCGCGATCTCATCACGCCGGCATTTTTCGCACTTCGGCATTCTGAGCCCGAGACAAGAGGCGGCGCTGGCAGATCGGTTCATCGCCAAGCTTCGGGTGCGGACGCCGTCGCGCAAGCAGGACATCATCAATCTCTCGGGCGGTAACCAGCAGAAGGTCATTCTCGGCCGCTGGTTGTCCGAGCAGGGGATCAAGGTGCTGGTCATCGACGAGCCGACGCGCGGCATCGATGTCGGGGCGAAATCGGAAATCTACGAAATTCTCTATGAGCTTGCGGCCGGTGGCATGGCGATCCTGGTGATTTCAAGCGAGTTGCCCGAAGTCATGGGTATCTCCGATCGCATCATGGTGATGTGCCAGGGCAGGGTGGCGGCCACTGTCATCCGCCCGGATTTCGACGAGCGCAGCATCCTGACGGCAGCGCTTCCCGACAAGAATGCCGCAGGCACTCTTTAGAACCAGGAATACGGACGATGAATTCGTTGAAAAAAATCCTTCTCGGCGAACAGGGGCTGGTGGTGATCTTCGCTGCTGCCTTCGTGATCGTCTCGCTCTTCGTTCCGAACTTCCTGACCGAGCGAAACATGCTGGGGCTGCTGCAGTCGGTCGTCACGATCGGCATCGTCGCCTGCACGATGATGTTCTGCCTGGCGTCGCGCGATTTCGACCTTTCGGTCGGATCGATCGTCGCCTTCTCCGGCATGATCGCGGTGATGGTCTCGAATGCGACGGGCTCCATTCCCGTCGGGCTGCTCGCCTCCCTGCTTTGCGGCGCCGTCGTCGGTTTGGTCAATGGTATCGTCATTGCGCGCTTTCGCATCAATGCGCTGATCACCACGCTTGCGACCATGCAGATCGTCCGCGGGCTGGCGCTGATCGCGTCCGATGGCCGGGCCGTCGGCATCAACGATCCCACCTTCTACCAGCTTGCCCTGTCGCGCTTCCTGACCGTGCCGACGCCGATCTGGATCATGCTGATTCTTTTCATCCTCTTCGGTTTCGTGCTCAACCGCACCGTCTTCGGCAAGAACACGCTGGCGATCGGCGGCAATCCCGAGGCCTCGCGGCTTGCCGGCGTCAATGTCGTCAACATGCGGGTCTGGATCTTTGCGCTGCAGGGGCTTGTCTGCGGCATAGCCGGCATTCTGCTTGCCTCGCGCATCACCTCCGGCCAGCCGAATGCGGCGACAGGGCTTGAGCTTTCGGTGATTTCGGCCTGCGTTCTCGGCGGCGTCTCGCTGGCCGGCGGCCGGGCGGCGATGAGCGGTGTCATCGTCGGCGTGCTGATCATGGGCATCGCCGAAAACGTCATGAACCTCTTGAATATCCAGGCGTTCTATCAGTATGTGGTCCGCGGGCTGATCCTGTTGATCGCAGTGTTGCTCGACAATTTGAGGTCTTCGGCTGCGGGACGGCGCGGATGAACCATGGACAAACCGACGATGACATCGAACTGAGGCACGGCGATCTCGCCGTCCGGGTCAGCCGTCGGGGTGCTGCCGTCACCGCCGCGACCTATCGAGGCATTTCCTTTCTCGTGGCCGCCGGCGGGCCGGATGGCGCGATGGCGAATTTCGCGATGGTGCCGTTCGGCAACCGTGTGGAAGGCAATATCATGTCCTTTGCCGGACGCGACTATGCCTTCCAACCGAATACTTCCGATCCGCTCTATCTCCATGGCGACGGCTGGCTCAGCCTCTGGCAGCTTGAAGACTCCAGCCCGGAGCATGCGCAGTTCTGCTTTTCCCGGAGCGCCGACGGGGTTTCACCCTATGCCTATCTTACCCGGCAGGAGATCCGTCTCGTCGGCGATGCGTTGGTGCTGAAACTTTCCGTGGAAAACCGCGGCGAAACCGCTCTTCCCTTCGGGCTCGGTCAGCATCCCTTCTTCGCGCGCACGCCAAAGACGCGACTGACGATTGCGGCCGATCGCTATTGGAGCGAGCGGCCGGACCATCTTCCGGAGATGCCTGGCCCTGTGCCGGACTATTTCGATTTCAGATCCGAAAAGCTTTTGCCGCAGAGATGGATGAACAATGCCTTCGAGGGTTGGAATGGGCGGGCTGCAATCGCCTGGCCGGAACTTGGAATTCAGGCGGCGCTGGAAGCCGACGGTGCGCTCGATCGCTTCATGCTGTATATGCCGGTCAACCGGAGCGACTTCTTCTGCCTCGAACCGATGAGCCATCTGCCGAACGGCCACCATCTGCCTGATTTCGGTGGGCTCACGGCGCTTGCGCCAGGGGAGGTTCTTGCCGGCACGGTGACGATCCTGATGTCGGCGCTGCCGGTTTACCGGGAGGAGGGATAGATGAGCGGCCGCCTGCAAGGCAAGAACATCCTGATAACAGGTGCTGCGCAGGGGATCGGCCTTGCGATCGCAACGGCTTTCATGCGGGAGGATGCCGCCGTTTTTCTCGTCGATCGCGATGCGGCGCTGCTGGCGCGGGCGGCGAAAGAGCTCCAGCGCAGCGGCGGCCGGCTTGGTTATCTGCCGGCCGATATTACCGATGTCGGGACGATCACCACATTGGTCGCTCAGGCGAATGAAGAAATCGGACAGCTGAACGCGCTCGTCAACAATGCCGGGGTGAATGTCTTTTCGGAGCCGCTCGAGACGACGGACGAGGAATGGAACCGCTGCTTCGACATCAATCTCAAGGGTGCATGGAACTGCTGCAAGGCGGTATTGCCGGGCCTCATCGAGCAGGGCGGTGGTGTCATCCTCAACATCGCCTCGACGCACGCTTTCACCATCATCCCGCACACATTTCCCTATCCGCTGGCCAAACACGCCCTGCTTGGAATGACGAAATCCTTAGGACTGGAATATGCCGCCCGCAATGTCCGCGTGAACGCGCTGGCGCCGGGCTACGTCTCGACGCAGAAGGTGATCGATTACTGGAACGGCTTCCCTGATCCGACGGCGGCAAAGGCCGAGACGATGAAACTGCATCCCGGCGGGCGCATCGCGACACCGGAGGAGATCGCCATGGCGGCCGTTTTTATGATTTCCGACGAGTGCCCGTTCATCAATGCCACCTGCCTGACAATCGACGGCGGCCTCAGCGTCCTGCAGCATCCCGTTTGAACGGGCTTCGACCCCCCAATTTTTACATGCCTGTCGTCTTCTCGGCATAGAGCATTATATTGCCCATCGGGAAGGCTTTTTGATCTCCCGCAGGCACGGAGCGGCGCCCTGCCGCTTTCTGAAAGCACAATCGAAAACAGGAGGACGGCATGCAGATCAATCGCACGGCTTCGGCCCATTGGACCGGTGGCCTCAAGGACGGCAAAGGCCTGATCTCGACGCAGAGCGGCGCCCTGAAGGACTATCCCTACGGCTTTGCAAGCCGCTTCGAAGGCATCCCCGGCACCAACCCGGAAGAGCTGATCGGTGCCGCCCATGCCGGCTGCTTCACGATGGCGCTGTCGTTGATCCTCGGTGAAGCCGGCTTTACCGCCGAGCATATGGAAACCTCCGCCAAGGTGACGCTCGAAAGCGTCGAGGGCGGCTTTGCCATCACCGCCATCCATCTCTCGCTCTCCGGCCGTATTCCCGGTGCCGATGAAGCGACCTTCACCGAACTTGCCAACAAGGCGAAAGCCGGCTGCCCGGTTTCCAAGGCGCTTGCGTCGGTTCCGATCACACTCGACGTCAAGGTCGTCTGATTCCTGTTGCCTCAACGGAGTGCCGCGCGCTTCTGCGTCGCGGCACTTTCAGTCTCCTGCTGCCTCATGGCCCTCGAGGCGTTTCGCCCAATCCTCGATTCTCCCGCTTTGGAGCCGGCGAGCAGCATAGTCGCGCCAGCTTGAAGCCAGGCGATCAAGCGCCGCTATCCCGGCGAGTTCGTCGCGATTGAACGGATCGATGTAAAATATCCGCCCGATGCGGGCGATGCTCCACTCCGGCGTGGATCGCTCAACCAGCGCCAGACCGTTCCCGGGCTATGCGAAAATGGCGAGACGTTGACAAATGACGTCTGATATTTTACGACTGACGAAATTCACAAATCGTCAGTCGTAACTCGAGGTATCGAAACTCATGAACGACATTGCGGAAAATACGCTCGACGTCACGCGGCAGGAGAATGTGACCCGCATTCTCGACGCGGCCGAGCGGCTGTTTCGGCACTATGGCTACAGCAAGACGACGGTGGCCGACATTGCCCGCGATCTCGGCATGTCGCCAGCCAATATTTATCGTTTCTTCGCCTCCAAAGTCGAAATTCACCAGGCGCTCTGTGGGCGCATGCTCGCCACTGCCTATCAAATCGCTTACGACATCCGTCATCAGCCGATCAGCGCCAGCGAGCGGCTGCGCCGCTATGTCGAGACCCAGCACCAGTTGACGCTGGATCTGATGCTCGACGAGATGAAGGTGCACGAGATGATCGTCGTCGCGATCGAACGCGACTGGCATGTCATCGAGAAACATATCGACCGCGTCCATGATCTCATTGCCGAAATCATCGCCGAAGGCATTGCAGCCGGGGAATTCGCCGAGCAGGACCCGGTCGTTGCTTCACGCTGCTTCGGCGCGGCGACGATCAATCTCTGTCACCCGCAGATGGTGGCGCAATGTCTTGCCAAAACGAACCGCGCAAGCGTCGACGAGCTGATCAGTTATGTGATCAGGGCGCTGAAGAAATGATGGACGGCAGCCGCCGCCGAAACCCCAAACGATCCAGGAGTGCGGAAGATGTTTTCGCTCAAGACCCTCAGCCATCGCATGCCGTCCGTCTCCATTCTCGTGCTCTTCGGCGCCATCGGCATCGGCGTTTCCGCCTGCTCGGAAGAGAAGGCTGAGGTCAAGCAAGTCATCCGGCCGGTGAAGGTCGTCGAGATCGCCAAGGCCGGCGACACCCGCAAGCTCGACTATTCGGGCTCGGTCAAGGCGCGCACCGAGATGAACCTCGGGTTTCGCGTCGCCGGCAAGATCACCGAACGCCTCGTCGATATCGGCGATAAGGTGAAGCCGGGCGACGTGCTCGCTCGGATGGACTCCACCGATTACCAGCTGGCGGTCAAGACGGCGGAAGCCAATCTCGCAGCCGCTGAAAAAGGCGTCGAAACCGCCGATCTCGTGAACAAGCGCAATCAGCAGCTGTTCGACAAGAATGTTTCGCCGAAATCCCAGCTCGAGCAAGCGTCGCTCAGCTACGATCAGGCCGTTTCAAGCCGCGATGCCGCCGTCTCGGCGCTCGATCAGGCGAAGAACCAGGTGAGTTATGCGGAGCTGAAGGCCGACCATAACGGGATTGTCACGACGATCAATGCCGATGTCGGCCAGGTCGTTGCGTCCGGCACTCCCGTCGTCGCCGTTGCCGTCGACGGCGAAAAGGAAGTGCAGATTGCGGTTCCGGAAAACGACATTGCCGAATTCAAGCCGGGCAAGACAGTCAAGGCCAGCTTCTGGGCTGACGACAGGCTGGTGCTCGACGGCAAGGTGCGCGAGGTTTCCGGCAGCGCCGACCAGCAGTCGCGTACCTTTGCGGTTCGGGTGAGCCTGCCGAACGATCCGCAGGTGTTGCTCGGCATGACGGCGACGATCGAGGCCGATGTCAGCAACGGCAACAGCTATGTCTCGATCCCACTCAGCGCCCTGGCTGAGAAAGACGGCAAGCAGATGGTCTGGACCGTCGACCGCGACACGGCGACCGTGCATGGCCGCGACATCAAGGTCGCCGACTTCACCGGCGACGGCGTGCATGTGACCGAGGGTCTCGATACCGGCGATCTCGTCGTTTCGGCCGGCACCCAGTTCATGAGCGAGAACCTGAAGGTGAAGGTGCCGGACCAGCAGTCGGCCCTGGCCGCCACGGACCAGACCGTCCGCTGAACGCGCGATAAAGAGAGAACAGGACCATGGACGCCACCACCAACGAAAAGCGGCCCTTCAATCTGTCGCGCTGGGCGATTGGACATCCGAGCATCGCCCGCTTCCTCTTCGGGCTGATCATCATTACCGGCGTGCTCGGCCTGATGCGCATGGGCCAGCGCGAGGATCCCGAATTCACCTTCCGCGTCATGGTCGTTCAGGCGATCTGGCCAGGTGCTTCCATCCAGGAAATGGAAGATCAGGTTGTCAACAAGATCGAGCGCAAGCTGCAGGAAACGCCGCATATCGACTGGGTCAAGTCCTATACGCGAGCAGGCAGTGCGATCATCACCCTGCAGGTCAAGGGTGACACGAATTCGGAAGAAGTGGCCGATGCCTTCTATCAGGTGCGCAAGAAGGTCGGCGATATCTCTAGCGAATTGCCGCAGGGCCTGCTCGGCCCCTATTTCAACGACGAGTTCGGCGATACTTTCATCACGCTGCATTCGATCAGCGGCGACGGCTATTCCTATCCGGAACTGAAGAAATTCGCGATCCAGGCGCGCGATATGCTGCTGACGACGCCGGGCGTCGAGAAAGCCGTCATCATCGGCGACCAGCCTGAGAAGATCTATATCGATGTCTCGTCCAAGGCGCTCGCCGAGCGCGGCCTGACGATCCTCGATCTGCAGAACGCCATCAAGGGCCAGAACAATGTCGATCCGGCCGGCTCCGTCGATACCGGCCTGCGCTCGGTGCGCATATCGGTCGAAGGCGACGTGAAGAAGGCCGCCGATATCCGCGAACTGCGCCTTCGCGCCGGCGGCCAGGTGACGCGGCTCGGTGATATCGCCACGGTCAGTTCCGGGCTCGAAGATCCCTACCAGCGCAAGTACCGTTTCAACGGTCACGACAGCGTTCAGGTCGGCGTCGTGATGGCCAAGGGCTTCAACGTGACCGATGTCGGCAAGGGCGTGGAGGCGACATATCAGCGCTTCGAGGAGGCGCTGCCCTATGGCGTCGCCGTCGATCAGATCGCCAACCAGCCGGACGTGGTGACGGATGCGGTCAGCGAATTCATGCATGCGCTCGGCGAAGCTCTCATCATCGTGCTGGTCGTCTCGTTCGTGTCGATTGGTTGGCGATCGGGCCTCGTCATCGCCATCGCCATTCCGCTGGTGCTCGCCGCCACCTTTGCGCTGATGTACGAACTCGGCATCGACCTGCAGCGCATCTCGCTCGGCGCGCTGATCATCGCGCTCGGCCTGCTTGTCGACGATGCGATGATCGTCGTCGAGATGATGGAGCGAAAACTGGAAGAGGGGCTCGTCAAGATCGAGGCGGCAAGCTTCGCCTACTCTTCGACCGCCTTTCCGATGCTGACGGGCACGCTGATCACCACGGCCGGCTTCATTCCCGTCGGCTTCGCGGCCTCGACGGCCGGCGAATATGTGCGGTCGCTGTTTTACGTCGTCGGCATCGCGCTTGTCACCTCGTGGTTCGTCGCGGTCTACTTCACGCCGTGGCTCGGCTATATGATCCTCAAGCAGCGCCATCACGCCGGCGAGCATCACGACGCCTTCGACACCGGCTTCTACCGGCGGCTGCGCGGCACTGTCGGCTGGGCGGTGCGCCACCGGGTCATCGTGCTGCTGCTGACGCTCGGCACCTTCGTCACCAGCCTCTGGGCCTTTCAATTCATTCCGCAGAATTTCTTCCCGCAATCTTCGCGGCCGGAAATCCTCGTCGATCTCTGGCTGCCCGAGGGCACCAGCATCAAGGAAGTCGAGGTGCAGGCAAAGGCGCTCGAAGCCAAGATGATGGATGATCCCGACAAGCGGTTCATCGCCACCTATATCGGCGAAGGCGCGCCACGCTTCTTCCTCCCGCTCGACCAGCAGCTGCGCAATCCGAACTTCGCCCAGCTGCTTGTCATGGCCAATGACGAGCCGGCACGCGAGCGGCTGATCGTCAAGCTACGGACGATCCTTGCGGAAGACTTCCCCGACATTCGCGGCAAGGTCGATCGCCTCTTCCTCGGTCCGCCGACCGGCTGGCCGGTGCAGATGCGGGTCATGGGGCCTGACCGCCAGGAAGTTAGGGAGATCGCCGATCAGGTAAAGGCGCGCTTCCAGACCAATCCGATGCTCGGCGCCATCCATGACGACTGGCTGGAAGAGGTGCCGGGAATGAAGCTGGTGATCGACCAGGACCGCGCCCGAGCACTCGGCGTCACGTCGCAGCGCGTGCGCCAGATGCTGCAGACCGCCATGTCGGGGGCTGCGCTCGACGATTTCCGCGACGGCGAGGAGACGGTCTCGATCGTCGCCCGCGAGCCGGATGCCAGCCGCTCGCTGCTGTCGGCGGTCAACTCGGTCTATGTGCCGACGGATTTCGGCGGCTTCGTGCCGGTGTCGCAGGTCGCCAAGGTCGTGCCCGTCATGGAGCAGGGCATCGAATGGCGGCGCAACCGCCTGCCGACGATCACCGTGCGCGCCACGCTGCCTGACGATGTGCAGCCGAACGACGTGGTGATGAAGATGTATGCCGACATGAAGGACCTGCGCGACAGCCTGCCTGCCGGCTACCATGTCGAGATCCAGGGCGGCGCCGAAGATGCGGCGGAAAGCCAGATGTCGATCGCCGCCAAGGCGCCGATCATGCTCGCCGTCATCATCGTGCTGTTGATGGTGCAGCTGCAGCATTTCGGCAAGGCGATGCTGGTGCTCGCGACCGGTCCGCTCGGGATCATCGGTGCGGCGGCCGCATTGCTGATCAGCGGCGCGCCCTTTGGCTTCGTGGCGATCCTCGGCGTCATCGCGCTGCTCGGCATCATCATGCGCAACTCGATCATCCTGGTCGATCAGATCGACCAGGATATCAAGGCCGGCATGCACCGGCAGGAGGCCATCGTCGGCGCGGCCGTACGGCGTTTCCGGCCAATCATGCTGACGGCGCTGACCGCCGTGCTGGCGCTGATCCCGATCTCGCGCGGTGTCTTCTGGGGTCCGCTCGCCTACGCGATGATGGGCGGCATCCTGGTTGCGACCGTGCTCACCATTCTGGTTCTGCCCGCCGGTTACGCCCTTTTCTTCGGCCGGGAGCCGAAAACAAAGGACGAGCCAGGCCAGCATGCCGACGCCATCCAGGAAGAGGCGGATGACAGACATCCGCCGGCGTTGGCAGCAGAGTGAGGACGGCGCGGCGAAAGCCGCGCCGTTTTCCTTGCAGGTCACAGGTTCTCGCTGCTTAGCCTCGGCTCGGCAGGCGGCCTTTGAGCGGGTCATCGCTGTCCGCTCCGCCTCGGACCCGGGCGCCGATTCCATTGCCGCCTCGAAAAAGTTAAGCTGCGAAAGCATGCCGGGAGACCAACCGCGATCCGGCCACTCAGCGACGAGGCAGGGCACGACCATGGCCGATTACCATCTGGAAGCAAGCTGGAGCCCGATCGAGGGCAGTTTCGGGCGCCTCACCTTCACGCTTTTCAATCTTTCGACCGAGCCGCTGTCCGGCTTCTCGCTCGCCTATACGTCAGAGACGCGGGTTGCCGACAAACATCTCTGCGACGGCGGTAGCCTGAAGCGGCAGGTCGCGCATTTCCACGAATTCCTGCCGCCCGAAGAGCTCAGCGTGCCGCCCGGCGGGCGCTGGCGGTTCACCGTCGAGGGGCTGACCAGGGAGCCGAAACATATGACATCAGGCGTCAAATCGGCCTATCTGACACTTGGCGACCGACGCCACGTTCCGGTTGGTTTCGGCGATCTCATGCTCGAAGGCCGGGATGGCGGCGTGGCGTTACCGCTTCTGCCGCCGGGCCGGGCCGAGGAACCTTATTCGCTGCTGCCCTGGCCGCTGGCGCTCGGGCTGAAGGCGGGAGAGCTGCCGGTCGTCCTTTATCCGGCCGCGCGGACGCGGCCCGATGCGATCAAAGCGCTCTCGCTGGTTCTGGAGCTCTACCAACGGCTCTATCCGGCCGACAGCGTGCCGTTTTCCCTCAGTGCCGTCGAAGGGGGGCGGGCCATTCGTTTCGTCACCGAATCGTCGATCGCCGCCTTTGCCTACGAATTGCGTTTTACGGCGCATGAAATCGTGCTTTCGAGTGCGGATGCCGCCGGGCGGCATTACGGGCTGATCAGCCTGGCGCAACTGCTGCACGGCGCCCGCGCCGATCGCGAGCGCTTCAAATTCCCCAGTTTCGGCACGGTCGCCGACCAGCCGCGTTATGACTGGCGCGGCTGCCAACTCGATGTGTCCAGGCAGTTCTATCCGGTGGCAGACGTCGTGCGGCTGATCGATATTCTGGCCTGGAACAAGCTCAACATCTTCCACTGGCATCTGACCGATGACGAAGCGTGGCGGCTGGAGATCAAGGCCTATCCCGCGCTGACGGAGATCGGCGCCCGGCGCGGGCCGGATGAAGTGCTCGTGCCGCAGCTCGGCGACGGGGCGCAAACGCGCTCCGGCCATTACACGCAGGAGGACGCCAGGCGGGTCGTTGCGCATGCCGCCTCGCTGCATATCGAGGTGGTGCCGGAAATCGATATTCCGGGCCACAGCATGGCGACGCTGTTCTCACTGCCCGAGCTCGTCGACGGGCAGGAGGCGCCGGATAGTTACCGCTCGGTGCAGGGTTATCCGAACAACGCCCTCAATCCGGCGGTGGAATTCACCTATGAATTTCTCGGCAAGGTTTTCGACGAGATGGTGACACTGTTTCCCGGCGAGTACCTTCATATCGGCGGCGACGAAGTGGCGCATGGCTCCTGGCTTTTCTCGCCGCTCTGCAAGGCACTGATGGAGCGGGAGAAACTTGCCGGCACCGCCGAGCTGCAATCCTATTTCCTGAAACGTATCAAAGCCATACTGTCGGAGCGCGGCAAGAAACTCGTCGGCTGGAACGAGGTCTCGCACGGCGGCGGGGTCGATCGCGACGGCACGCTGCTGATGGCCTGGGAAAAGTCTGAGGTCGGCATCGAGCTCGCGCAAGAAGGTTACGACGTGGTGATGACACCGGGGCAAGCCTATTATCTCGACATGGCGCAGGCAGAGGCCTGGGCCGAGCCCGGCGCCAGCTGGGCGGGCTACGCACCGCCGGAACATACCTACGCTTACGAGGCCGAGGGCGAGCTGCCGGAGGCGCTGCAGGAGAAGATGCGCGGCATCCAGGCCTGCATCTGGACCGAGAACTTCGTCTCGCGCGCCTATTTCAACCGGCTGGTTTTTCCGCGGCTCCCGGCAATCGCCGAGGCTGCCTGGACGCCTTCGGCGCGCAAGGACTGGGATCGGTTCGCAGCGGTCGTGCGGATGTGGCCGATGCTTTAAGGAATCGCAATTCCGGACGGAAAATCGCTTCGCACTTTTCGTGGAACTGCTTCAGGCCGCCTCGGCCTTCAGCCCCAAAAGCGCTGCGCCGATCAGGCCGGGTTCGATGCGGCATTCGCTGCGCACCACCAGCGGGCGGTCGAACTTGCGCAGGATTCGGGCGCGCACCGCGTGGTCGAGCTCGGCAAGCAGCGGCTCGACATTGGAAAGCCCGCCGCCGACCGGCACGATGGTCGCACCGGTGATGTTGATCGTCAGCGCCAAAGGCGAGGCGACGAGATCGACATAGACGTCGATCGTCCGTGTCGCCTTCTCCTCTCCATGGCGCCACTGAGCGATGATCTCCTCGCTGGCAAGCTCGAGATCGTGCAACGTCTTGTGCAGGCGCTCCAGGCCGCGGGCGCCGCCGACGGTGTCGACGCAGCCCCTCTGTCCGCAGCCGCAGGCATAGGCGGGAATGGCGATGGGCGGATTGCCGGCCGCGGATGCGATGATCGGCCCGTGACCCCATTCGCCGGCAAAGCCGCCGGCCTCGTTGACGAGGCGTCCGTCGGCAACCAGGCCGCCGCCGACGCCGGTGCCGAGGATGGCGCCGAAGACGATGCGGTGGCCGCGGCCGGCGCCGAGACCGGCTTCGGCCATCGCGAAACAGTCGGCGTCGTTGGCGATCAGCACCGGCAGACCGAGCTCGGCTCCGAGATCGGCTGCGAGCGTGCGGTCGTGGATGCAGGGAATGTTGGCGCAGATCAGGCGCTGCGTATCGGGATCGATGACGCCGGCGATGGAAAGGACGATGCGGCTCGGCTGCTCACCGGTCTCGGCGATGATGCCGCGCAGGGTCTCGACGAAAGCGGCAAAATCATCCCTGGGCGTCGGGCGGCGGCCGAGGGGAAGGATGTCTGTCTCGGAACGAGCGATGCCGCCCTTGATGGCGGTGCCGCCGATGTCGAATGAAATGATCATTGCCACCCTGACGTTTTTCTGGTCTTCGAGCGTCTGCTCGCACTGTTGGCGGGGAATTTCAAGCCTTCATTCGGCTGCGGTGTCGGTTTAGGGTCGTGCCGTGTGGCACCCCCTCTGTCCTGCCGGACATCTCTCCCACGGGTGGGGAGATCGGATAGACGGGACGGGTTTCCATCTTCCATTCCGACATGGCAAGACGTTGGAGAAATCTGGTGAGCTTAAGCCCATCGGCTCCGATCGCAGCCGCAATTTCTAACCCCGCAAGTCATTCAATTGGCATATTGCATCGCCAGAATCCGGCCCTACACTTTCATCAACTGCCGGACCCACGACCATCGATACGAGAGAAAACAGTACCATCCGAAGAGCACGTCCCAAAGGCCGCCGCCTCTCATCCATTTTGCGGCAGATGGCCGCCGATCACAGCCGCGAACGGATCTCGATCGGCGATCTATTCGACACGATGGGTGACAGGGCGATCAGCGCGTTGATGCTGATCTTCGCGCTTCCGAACGCCTTTCCCACTCCGCCGGGCACCTCGGCGGTGCTCGGCGCGCCCTTGGTCTTCCTGGCAGCGCAACTGACCTTCGGGCTGAAACCCTGGCTACCGAAGGTGATTGCCAACCGTTCGATGCGGCGGGAGGATTTCGAGGCCATTGTCGGCCGCATCCACCGCTGGCTCGCTTGGGCGGAGCGCATGCTGAAGCCGAGGCTTGCGATCTTCGCCGAACCGCCGGCGGAATATCTTGCCGGGGCGGCATGCCTGCTGCTGTCGATCGTGCTGCTGCTGCCGGTCCCGCTCGGCAATATCCTGCCGGCGGTCACGATCTCGGTCTTCGCGTTCGGGATCTTGGGCCGTGACGGGCTCTTCGCGCTCATCGGCTTCGTGATGACGGCCGTGTCGCTCGTCGTTGCCGGCGGGGTGATTTACGGTCTCGTGAAGGCGGCGATCTATCTCGTCGTGCAATGGTTTGCCTAAACGGAGTTTGCTTGAGTGATGGCGTTATTTGGCCGACCTCTTTGCAACAGGCTCGACATTTGCCGGAATTTTGTTTTGATCTGGCGCGATACAGACTCAAATCATGTTCGGCGGCGGCACGTCGGCTCATTTTGCGCGGTAGGCAATAGATGGTAAAAAGATCCGAGACCCCTGCACGGCTCGACGATGCGGCGCGTGCCGGCTGGCTCTATTACGTCGCCGGGCGTACACAGGATGAAATCGCCGCTGCGATGGGCATCTCGCGGCAATCGGCGCAGCGGCTGGTGTCGCTGGCGGTCGCCGAGCGCCTGATCAAGGTGCGGCTCGATCATCCGATCGCCGCCTGCCTGGAGCTCGGCAGTCAGCTGCGGCGGAAATTCGGGCTGAAACATGTGGAGGTGGTGCCGAGCGATCCCGCGTCGTCGTCGACGACGGTCGGTATCGCCGAGGCGGCTGCGGCCGAGATCGAGCGGTGGCTGAAACGGCCAGAGCCGATCGTCCTCGCCATTGGGACCGGCCGCACGCTGAAGGCGGCCGTCGACCAGCTGCCGGCGATCGAATGTCCCAATCACCGCATCGTTTCGCTGACCGGCAATATCGCCCCGGACGGATCGGCGGCCTATTACAACGTCATTTTCAGCATGGCCGACGCCGTGAAGGCGCGGCACTATCCGATGCCGTTGCCGGTGCTCGTCACCTCGGCGGAGGAGCGGGAGCTGCTGCATGGCCAGCAACTGGTGCGGTCGACGCTTAATATGAGCGCGCAAGCCGATGTCACCTTCGTCGGCATCGGCGAGCTCGGCATCGATGGACCGCTCTGCGTCGACGGTTTTCTCGAGAAGGACGAGATGATGGAACTGATGCGCGGCGGGGCCGTCGGAGAAATCTGCGGCTGGATCTTCGATGTCGACGGCAGGTTGATCGACAATCCGATCAACGAGCGCGTCGCATCGGCGCCGATCCCGTCCCGCGACGCATCGATGGTCATTGGGTTGGCCAAGGGCAAGCGCAAATTCAAGGCGATCAGAGCTGCCGTTGTCGGCCATCAAATCAATGCTTTGATCACCGATGAAGAGACTGCTGAGTTTTTGCTCAGGAATTGAGCAAAAAATATCCTAGTTTAATCAATTAGATGAATACACTCTTCGGCATCGCAGCAACGATTGCCGATTGACATTCGTTATCGTTTGTTGAGTAATTGCCCATGAGCGAAGCGAATGCTCACACCCCATCTTCTGGGAGGAAGATTATGACATTGAGAACTTTTCTGCTGGGCGCCTGCTCAGCACTGGCGTTTGCCGGTATGGCTTCGGCCGAAACGCTGACAATCGCGACCGTGAACAACGGCGACATGATCCGGATGCAGAAGCTGACGGATGATTTCAAGGCGAAGAATCCCGGCATCGACCTTGAATGGGTAACCCTCGAAGAAAACGTACTGCGCCAGAAGGTCACGACCGACATCGCGACCAAGGGCGGCCAGTACGACGTCTTGACGATCGGCACCTATGAAGTGCCGATCTGGGCAAAGCAGGGCTGGCTGGTGCCGCTCGACAATCTCGGCGCCAATTACGACGTCGACGACCTGCTGCCGGCGATCCGCAGCGGCCTGACTATGGACGGCAAGCTTTATGCGGCGCCGTTTTACGGCGAAAGCTCGATGGTGATGTACCGCAAGGACCTGTTCGACGCTGCCGGCCTGAAGATGCCCGACGCCCCGACCTGGGACTTCATTGCCGACGCTGCCCGCAAGATCACGGACAAGGACAAGGAAGTCTACGGCATCTGCCTGCGCGGCAAGGCCGGCTGGGGCGAGAACATGGCCTTCCTGACGGCCATGTCCAACTCCTTCGGCGCCCGTTGGTTCGATGAGAGCTGGAAGCCGCAGTTCGATCAGCCGGAGTGGAAGGATACGCTCGACTTCTACGTCAAGCTGATGAAGGATGCCGGCCCTCCGGGCGCCTCCTCCAACGGCTTCAACGAGAACCTGGCGCTGTTCCAGACCGGCAAGTGCGGCATGTGGATCGATGCGACCGTTGCCGCATCCTTCGTCAGCAACCCGAAGGAATCGACCGTCGCCGACAAGGTCGGCTTTGCGCTGGCTCCCGACAAGGGTCTCGGCAAACGCGGCAACTGGCTGTGGGCCTGGAGCCTTGCCATCCCGGCAGGTTCGCAGAAGGCCGAAGCCGCCGAGAAGTTTGTCGCCTGGGCCACGAGTAAGGATTACAGCAACCTCGTTGCCGAGAAGGACGGCTGGCTGAACGCACCTCCGGGCACGCGCGCCTCGCTCTATGCGAATGCGGAATACCAGAAGGCCGCTCCGTTTGCGAAGATGACGCTGGATAGCATCAACTCCGCAGACCCGACCAAGCCGACCGTCAAGCCGGTTCCCTATGTCGGCGTCCAGTTCGTGGCGATCCCGGAATTCCAGGGCATCGGCACGGCGATCGGTCAGCAGTTCTCGGCAGCCCTTGCCGGCCAGCTTTCGGTCGACCAGGCCCTGAAGAGCGCACAGCAGCTGGCCACCCGCGAAATGACCAAGGCCGGCTACATTAAGTAAAACCTCCCGAGCAAGAGGCGGATCCTTGACAATCCGCCTCTCTGGGCCGCCGATTGCCCGAACTGCATCGGCGGCCGCTTTTTTCAGACAAAGCTGCCTTGCGGCCGCTCCCCGCTTCAGTCCAGATCGGTGATTGCCATGGCAACCTTACACACCCGCTCCTCCGCGCGCCTGATGATTGCGCCCTCCGTGCTGCTGCTCTTTGCGTGGATGATCGTCCCGCTGGCGATGACGATCTATTTCTCGCTGCTGAACTACAATCTGCTCAGCCCCGGCATGGAAAGCTTCGTCGGTTTTCTGAACTACGAATACTTCCTGACGGATCCGGCCTTCTTCGCCGCGCTGATCAACACGCTGCTGCTCGTCGCCGGCGTGTTGTTGATCACCGTCATCGGCGGCATCGCCTTTGCGCTGCTGCTCGACCAGCCGATGTACGGCCAGGGCATCGTGCGCATCCTGGTGATTGCGCCGTTCTTCGTCATGCCGACGGTGGCGGCGCTGGTCTGGAAGAACATGTTCATGAACCCGGTCAACGGGTTGTTTGCCCATCTTGCCAAAGCGCTCGGCCTGCAGCCGATCGACTGGCTGGCAAATGCGCCGCTGTTTTCCGTCATTCTGATCGTCGCCTGGCAGTGGCTGCCGTTTGCCACCCTCATCATGCTGACGGCGCTGCAGTCGCTCGACGAGGAGCAGAAGGAAGCCTCCGAGATGGACGGCGCCGGGCCGATCTCGAAGTTCATCTACATCATCCTGCCGCACATGGCGCGTGCCATCACCGTGGTGATCCTGATCCAGACGATCTTCCTGCTTTCGGTCTTTGCCGAAATCCTCGTCACCACCAATGGCGGGCCGGGCACCGACAGCACCAACCTCACCTATCTCGTTTATGCCCAGGCGCTGCTGCAGTTCGATATCGGCGGGGCATCGGCCGGCGGGATCGTGGCTGTTATCCTCGCCAATATCGTCGCGATCTTCCTCGTGCGCCTCGTCGGCAAGAATCTGGAGGCTTGAGATGGCCAGAAAAGTCACAACCAAGCGCAAGCTCATCGTCACCGCGATCGCCTGGACGCTCGGCATCCTGATTTTCTTCCCGATTCTGTGGACGTTTCTCACCAGCTTCAAGTCGGAAGCCGACGCCATCGCCTCGCCGCCGCAGTTCCTGTTCTTCCACTGGACGACGGAGAACTACGCGGAGGTGCAGAGCCGGTCGAACTATCTCGGCCACTTCATGAACTCGGTGATCATCTCCTTCGGCTCGACGCTGATCGGCCTGATCATCGCCATTCCTGCCGCCTGGGCGATGGCGTTTTCGCCGACCAAGCGGACCAAGGATGTGCTGATGTGGATGCTGTCGACCAAGATGATGCCGCCGGTCGGCGCGCTGATCCCGATCTATCTGATGTTCCGCAATTTCGGCCTGCTCGACACGCGCACCGGCTTGGTGATCGTGCTGACGCTGATCAACCTGCCGATCATCGTCTGGATGCTCTACACCTATTTCAAGGAAATCCCCGGCGAGATCCTCGAGGCGGCGCGCATGGATGGGGCGTCGCTGATGAAGGAGATCGTCTACGTGCTGACACCGATGGCCGTGCCCGGCATCGCCTCGACGCTGCTCTTGAACATCATCCTTGCCTGGAACGAGGCGTTCTGGACGCTCAACCTCACCGCCTCGAAGGCAGCACCACTGACGGCCTTCATCGCCTCCTATTCCAGCCCCGAAGGCCTGTTTTACGCCAAGCTCTCGGCGGCATCGACGATGGCAATTGCGCCGATCCTGATCCTTGGCTGGTTCAGCCAGAAACAACTCGTCCGCGGCCTGACCTTCGGCGCTGTGAAATAACATAAAAGGGAGAGAAACATGGGCAGTATTACCCTTCAGAAGGTTTCCAAGGTCTTCGGCGAAGCCAAGGTCATCCCTTCGATCGATCTCGACATCAAGGACGGCGAGTTCGTCGTCTTCGTCGGCCCGTCGGGCTGCGGCAAGTCCACGCTGCTCCGGCTGATTGCCGGGCTCGAGGATGTCTCCGGCGGCAAGATCGTCATTGACGGCAGGGACGCCACCGAAAAGGCGCCGTCCGAGCGCGGCCTTGCCATGGTGTTCCAGTCCTATGCGCTTTATCCGCATATGAGCGTGCGCAACAACATCGCCTTCCCGCTGAAGATGGCCGGCATCGACAAGGCAGAGATCGACCGCAAGGTGAGCGATGCCGCCCGGGTGCTTAATCTCACCGATTATCTCGAGCGTAAGCCGCGCCAGCTGTCCGGTGGCCAGCGCCAGCGCGTGGCGATCGGCCGCGCTATCGTGCGCCAGCCTTCGGCCTTCCTGTTCGACGAACCGCTGTCGAACCTCGATGCGGCGCTGCGCGTCAACATGCGCCTCGAAATCAGCGAGTTGCATCAGCAGCTGAAGACGACGATGGTCTACGTCACCCACGACCAGGTCGAGGCGATGACCATGGCCGACAAAATCGTCGTCCTGAACAGGGGCAATATCGAGCAGGTCGGATCGCCGCTCGAACTCTACAGCCACCCCCGCAACCTCTTCGTCGCTGGCTTCATCGGATCGCCGAAGATGAACTTCATCACCGGCCAAAACGCCGCCGCGCTCGACGCTCATACCATCGGCGTCCGGCCAGAACATGTGCTGCTGTCGATGGAGAGCGGCGATTGGAAGGGCAGGGTCGTGGTCGCCGAACATCTCGGTTCCGACACCTTCCTGCATATCGATGCCGATGGCATCGGCATGCTGACGGCGCGCGGAAGCGGCGATTTCGCTGCCAAAGCGGGCGATACGGTCTTCCTGACGCCGGACCGTTCGCGTATTCACAAATTCAACGAGGGCGGCCTTGCCATCTGAAGCAGGCGGCCGGGCGGGGGGCAGGCATGCGAGCCGGACGATGGCGCCCGGCCGTATCGGCAAGACCTTCAAGAGGACTGAAACATGACGTGCAAACTATCGCTGGCAACGCTTTCGGATGTGGCGCGCACTGCTGCCATCCCTGGATATGACAGGGCGTCGCTGAAAGCCGGCATCGTGCACTTCGGCGTCGGCAATTTCCACCGTGCCCATCAGGCGATCTATCTCGACGAACTCTTCAACGCCGGCACGGATCACGACTGGGCGATCGTCGGCGCCGGCGTGCTGCCGTCGGATGCCGCGATGCGCGAAAAGCTTGCGGCGCAGGATTTCCTGACGACGGTGGTCGAGCAGGACAACAACAAGACGGCGGCGCGGGTCACCGCACCGATGATCGACATCCTGCCGGTCGGCGATGCCGCTGCGATCATCGCCAGGCTTGCCGATCCCGAAATCCGCATCGTTTCGATGACGATCACCGAGGGCGGCTATTTCATCGATGCATCAGGCACGTTCAATCCGGCCCATCCGGCGATCGCCGCAGACGGGGAGAACCCCAACGCGCCGAAGACGGTGTTCGGCCTGATCGTCGCCGGCCTGAAGGCGCGCAAGGACAAGGGCATCGGACCCTTCACCGTCATGTCCTGCGACAACATTCCCCATAATGGCATCGTCACCGCCAATGCCGTCGTCGGCACGGCGGCACTTTCGGACCCTGCCTTTGCCGACTGGATCCGAGCGAATGTCGCCTTCCCGAACGCCATGGTCGACCGAATCACGCCGGCGACCAGCCAGCGCGAGATCGATTTCCTCAGGGACAATTTCCAAATCGAAGACAGTTGGCCGGTCTATTGCGAGGAATTCAAGCAATGGGTGCTTGAGGATAAGTTCACCGCCGGCCGGCCGGCGCTGGAAAAGGTCGGCGTCACTTTCGTTGCCGATGTCACGCCTTACGAGCATATGAAGATCCGCATCCTCAACGGCGGACATGCAGCGATCGCCTATCCGGCGGCGCTGATGGACATTCATTTCGTTCATGATTCCATGGAAGACCCGCTGATCCGCGCCTTCCTCGCCAAGCTCGAGAAAGACGAGATCATTCCGATCGTGCCGCCGGTGCCGAACACGTCGCTGACGGATTATTTCGCGCTGATCGAACATCGCCTGCTCAACCCGAAAATAGCCGACACCATTCCGCGTCTGGCGCAGGACGGCTCGAACCGCCAACCGAAATTCATCCTGCCGTCGACGCTCGACAATCTGCGTCAGGGCAGAGACGTCGTCGGTCTGGCGCTGGTTTCAGCACTCTGGTGCCGTTATTTCGCCGGCAAGACCGACAGCGGCAAGGATATCGTCTTTAACGACGCGAGCGCAGAGCGCCTGCATGCGGCAGCGCTGAAAGCCAAGGACGATCCGTCGGCCTTCCTCGTCTTCGACGATATTTTCGGCGAAGTGGCGAAGTCCGAACTTTTCCGCAAGCGTTTCGCCCATGCTCTCAAAACCCTGTGGGAAAAAGGCACGCGGGAGACGCTACAGCTCTATCTCGACGGCAAGCTCGCAGTGTAAGGAATTCGGTGGCGGTCTCTACTGCCGCCATTCATCCGGCCTAGCGAGTGAAGCGGGACGGTAACGCGTCCGAATTGAACTCAGGTTGGGTCTTGCATGGCTGATGCTGAAACACGGCTGGTGATCTTCGATTGCGACGGCGTACTCGTCGACAGCGAGCCGATCTCGATCAGCGTGCTCGTCGGGGCGATGAACGATCTCGGCGTCTCGATCACCGAGGACCAGGCCTATGAGCGTTTTCTCGGCCGCAGCCTGTCGACTCTCATCGATACGCTGGAAACCGAATTCAACGTCCATGCCGACGAGGAATTCCTCGAGCGTATCCGCATCGAACTCTATGCCCGTTTTCGCACGGAACTGAAGCCGATCGACGGTATCGCCGCGGCGATCGACGGGCTTGGCGTTCGCTGTTGCGTTGCCTCCTCCAGCCAGATGGAACGAATCCGGTTGTCGCTGTCGGTGACCGGGCTTCTCGACAGGCTGCCCGACATCTTCAGCGCAACGATGGTCAAGCGCGGCAAGCCGGCGCCCGATCTCTTCCTGCATGCGGCGCGTGAAATGCAGGTCGAGCCGGCTCATTGCCTTGTCGTCGAAGACAGCCCGGCCGGCATTGCCGCCGCCAAGGCGGCGGGCATGACGGTCTTTGCCTTCACCGGCGGATCACATGCCAATTTCACCGGATATCGTGCCGAACTCGACCGCCTTTCGCCTGATGTGGTGTTTGACGCCATGCCGGATTTGATACACCTTGTCCGCAACCATAAGCTGGACGGGACCAAGACTTGATGCGGGATCATGTGGTTGCGGTGGATATCGGCACGGGCAGCGCGCGCGCCGGCGTCTTCGATGCACGTGGCCGTCTGCTTGCCAAGGCCGAGCATCCGATCGTGATGAACCGGCCGCGCGAAAACCATGCCGAGCATGATTCCGAAGATATCTGGTCGGCCGCCTGTACGGCAGTGCGCAGGGCGATGGAGCAATCCGGCATCGCCGCCGCCGCGGTCGGAGCGATCGGCTTCGACGCCACCTGTTCGCTCGTCGTCCGTGACCTCGAGGGCCGGCAGCTCAGCGTTTCCACAGGCGGCGACCGGCGTTTCGACACGATCGTCTGGCTCGATCACCGGGCGCTGAAGGAAGCCGATTTCTGCACGGCGACGGAGCACAGGGTGCTCGAACATTCCGGCCACGTGATGTCGCCGGAGATGGAAATGCCGAAGCTGATGTGGCTGAAGAAAAAGCTGCCCGCCACATGGGAAAAGGCCGGCTTCTTCTTCGATCTCGCCGATTTCATGACGTGGAAATCGACCGGATCGCCCGCCCGTTCGCGCTGCACGCTGACGGCGAAATGGAACTATCTCGCCCATCTCGAAAAGGGCTGGCAGCAGGATTTCCTGGAGCGGATCGGCCTCGAGGACCTTCAGGCGCGCGGCCACTTGCCGGATGAGACCACGGCTGTCGGAGACAGCGTCGGCCGGCTGACTGAGGAAGCGGCGGAAGCGCTGGGGCTGACTGTGGACTGCAGTGTCGCTGCCGGGATGATCGACGCCTATGCCGGCGCACTCGGCGCGCTCGGCGGTTATGCCGCCGATCCTGTCAAACGCGAGCACCAGCTGGCGCTGATTGCCGGCACATCGAGCTGCCTCGTTACCTTCTCGCGGGAGCGCAAGCCGAGCCATGGCATGTGGGGTCCCTATTACGAGGCTGTCTTCCCGCAATCCTGGCTGGTGGAGGCCGGGCAATCGGCGACCGGCGCGCTACTCGACCACATCGTGCGCATGCATGCGGCAGGCGGTGAGCCGACGGCGCCGCTGCATCAGAGGATCGTCGCGCGGATCGCCGAATTGCGGGCCGAGGAGGGCGATGCCTTCGGTGCGCGGATCTTCGTGCTGCCGGATTTCCATGGCAACCGCTCGCCGCTCGCCGATCCGCATGCGGTCGGCGTCGTCAGCGGACTGACGCTCGATACGTCCTTCGACGGGCTCTGCGCGCTTTATTGGCGCTCTGCGGTGGGGATTGCGCTCGGCATCCGCCATATCCTGGAAATGATGAAGGAATACGGCTACATGACCGATACGCTGCATATCGCCGGCGGGCACGTGAAAAACCCGGTACTGATGGAGCTTTATAGCGATGCGACCGGCTGCAAGGTCGTGGTGCCGAAGATGAACGAGGCGGTGCTGCTCGGCACGGCGATCGCAGCATCCGTCGCCTGCGGCTTGTACAAGGATCTGGCGGCGGCCGGCGAGGCGATGTATCCGGGCGCCGACGAACGGCTTCCCGACAAGGCGAAGCAGGCGCTCTACGACCGCGACTACCGCCGTCTTCTCGCCATGCACCGGCACCGCGTCGAATTGGAATCGATGCAATAGATTTTGGTTTTACGCATGTCGTTGTCGCAAAACCGCCGGCCGTTTTGGGCGACATGCTTTAGTGACTGGCGGTCTCGCCGAGGACGGTCGCGAATTCCATCATGCGGCGGCGGCGAAGTGCCGCCTCCTCTCCGACTTGGAGGATGACGGATTCCGACAGGCAATCGAGCAGCGCGATCAGCGGTGGAAGATTGTCGAGATCGGGGGCGCGCGCGGGCGGCAAGGACAGCATGACGTTCGACTGGTCCGCCATCCAGTCCGCCTGCTGCGGCGAAATGAGTACCACCTTATAGCCGTAGCGCCGCGCCGTTCTGGCAAGCAGCCGTGCCTTGGCGAAGCGGCGACAATCGATGATGACGAGCAGTGCGTCGTCGACCGCCAGCCGGGCGAAGAGTTCCGCAAAACGGTTGTCGGCGGCGTCGAGCGTGCGCACGCCGTCGCGGGCTTGCGTCAGCCGCTGGCAGAAATGATTGGCCAGGCTTGCGAGCCGCGCATGCGTGGCGATCGACACTTCGCGGGCAGTGCTGATCAAGCCGACGGCTTCCGACCAGTGCGGCTGCGCCGTCAGATGATAGATATGATGGAGGGCCTGGATCTGTTCGGCAACCAGCACGGCCAGCGGTTTGCCCTCCGCGGCGTCGGCATGCAGCTCGCTCATGGCGCTCTGTAATTGCGCCGGCGATGTCGTCACGGTCTCGCGAATCTCCACCTTGACGCTGTCCAATCCCTGATAACCGAGCGAGCGCAGGAAGCGCCCGACGGTCATCGGCGAGAGATCCAGCCTGTCGGCAACGGACGCAGCCGTCTCGAACGGCAGGTCGTTCAGATGCTCGGTAAAATATTTCGCGATACGGCGCTCGGCCGGTGTGCCGGTTTTTGCGTATTGCCTGAGTTTTTGCACAAAGTCTTCCACGGCAGCCTCCCCATCTTCCTCAGAGGCGTTCCGTGGATGCGCTGTTGCGACCCCTTGTCTTTGCAACTATTTCGGAAGCTGCTTCTCAGGCCCGTGCGTATTTCATGTATGTCACAATATTATATTAGTATTTGGTTTTCGACAAGTTTTCTATTACTGAATGCAATTTTATTCTCTCTTGTCGGTGGCCCGCATCTTCCCTACATCTTCGGCGCAACCGGAGACGCCTGAGACATGATTCTTGACGCCGCTCGACTTTCGCTCGCCAATCTGTTCGCAACGGAAACACGTTCTGTCTTCTGGAAGGTGCTCGGCCTGACGGTTCTCGTGCTTGTCGGCCTCTGGTTCGCGTTGCGCGGGGCCTTCATGGCCTTTCTCTTTCCCTGGCTCACGAGCTTCTTTCCCGATATGCCGGATTGGGCGGGGTGGTTCGCTCTCATCTTCGCAATTTTTGCCGGAATCGGCCTTGCTCTCATGCTGGCGCTGCTGCTGTCGCCGGTCACGGCGCTGATTGCCGGCCTGTTTCTCGACGACGTCGCCGAGGTCATCGAAAAGCGCGACTATCCCAAGGACACGCCGGGCACCGCCATGCCGCTCGGTCCGGCGATGGTAAGCTCGATCAAGTTCCTCGGCGTGGTGATTCTCGGCAATATCGTGGCATTGCTGCTGCTGTTCATACCCGGCGTCAATCTGGTCGCGTTCTTTCTGGTGAACGGCTATCTGCTCGGACGCGAGTTCTTCGAATTCGCCGCCATGCGCTTCCGCTCGCCGGATGAGGCGCGGCTCTTCCGCGCCAAGCATGCCTCCACCGTTTTTCTCGGCGGGCTGATGATCGCCCTTTTCCTGGCGATCCCGATCGTCAATCTTCTGACGCCGCTTTTTGCCGCCGGCATGATGGTTCATCTGCACAAGCTGGTTTCCGCTAAGGATCTCGGCTTGCGAGCCTGAGGCTCAAGCGGGCAGGGCGGACGCGTCGTACATCGCCGCGAATTCGGCGCTCGGCGGGATCGGCTTGATGATGTCGATCAGCACGCCGTTCGGATCGGCGGTGATGAAATGCCGCTGGCCGAAATCCTCGTCGCGGATTTCTCTCAGAATTGGCAGGCCGGCGCTCCGGCAGGCTGCATAGATCGCATCGACATCGGCGACCTCGAAATTGAGGAGCAGGCCGGACACCCTGCCGCGGGCTGTGGCCGGGATGGTCTCGTGGCTGCCGTCAAGGATGGCAAGCGCGATATACTCCTCCTCTGCCGATTGCAGGTGAACATACCAGTCGCTTTCGAACAGAGCTTTGAAGCCGAAATGCGTGCAATAAAAGCTGGCGGTGCCGGCAACGTCGTCTGTCATGATGACAGGATAATAGCTTGTCGATTTCATCTCGTTCCTCTTTTTTTACATACAGGCTGTATGTTTTTCACTATTAACATACATTCAGTTTGTATGTAAAGAGGGTGCATGAGCCGCAGCAATCGCGAGAGAACGGAGCAGACGAGACAGGCACTGATCGATGCCGGTCGACGTCTCTTCGTCGAGAAAGGTTATGCCGAAACCGCGACGCCGGAGATCGTCACGGCGGCGGGAGTGACGCGTGGCGCGCTCTACCATCATTTTGAAGACAAGAAGGCGCTTTTTCGGGCGGTTATCGAATGCGAGGCGCGCGCGGTGGCCGCTGCGATCGAGGCGCGCTCGGCGTCCTACGGCGCGCCGCGTGCCATGCTGATCGCCGGTGCCTCGGCCTATTTCGATGCGATGATGGCGCAAGGGCGCACGCGGCTTCTGCTGATCGAGGCACCTGCCGTTCTCGGT
>NZ_VSZV01000310.1:200660-204185 GCF_008919455.1 Rhizobium sp. PEPV16 | reverse complement strand
CGCTGCTATCGGCAGCCTTCGATCGCGCGGTGATCGCGATCGAGGCGGGCGCCGAAAGGCGGCATTACGAGCAGGCGATCGCTGTTCTACTCGACGGCCTCGCCGATCATCTGCGGCGGTAGCTCGACCAGCGGCGCCGGCACATCCCAACTCTTCTCCGGCGATTTGCAGAGATCGGCGATGATACAGCGCTCGCATTCGGGCCGGCGCGCCTTGCAGGTGTAGCGCCCGTGCAGGATCAGCCAGTGATGGGCGTGATAGAGGTAATGGCTCGGGATCACCTTCATCAGCCGCGCCTCGACCTCGTCGGGCGTCTTGCCGGGGGCAAGCCTGATGCGATTGGCGATGCGGAAGATGTGCGTGTCAACGGCCATCGTCGCTTGGCCGAAGGCCATGGAAAGCACGACATTGGCGGTCTTGCGACCGACGCCCGGCAACCTCACCAGTTGCTCGCGGGTCTCCGGCACCTTGCCGCCGAACTGGTCGACCAGCATCTGCGAGAGCGCGATGACGTTTTTCGCCTTGTTGCGATAGAGGCCGATCGTCCTGATGTAATCGCGCAGCCGCTCTTCGCCGAGAGCGAGCATCTTTTCCGGCGTATCGGCGACCTTGAAGAGCGCGCGCGTCGCCTTGTTGACGCCAACATCGGTCGCTTGCGCCGAAAGTGCCACGGCGACGACGAGCGTGAAGGGGTTGGTGTGCTCGAGCTCGCCTCTCGGTTCCGGCCGCTGCACCGAGAAGCGGCGGAAGATCTCCTCGCGCTCGGCCAGCGAATAGGCCGTGCGCACCGCGGCCGCCGGCTTGCGGCGGGCGATCACATTCGCGCCCTGCGGCGTCTTGGTAACGGATTTGAGTTTCGGATTCGCCATGGAAACTCTATAATCAGCAGCCATGACGGAAAGCAACGCCGACAGCTTCAATGAGCAGCCTGTTTTCGCTGCCGAGCTCTTTCCCCACCGGTCGCTCGGCCGCCGGGGCTTCAAGGTGCTGCTTGCCCTATCCGGTGCCGTCTGCTTGCTTTACGGCACGTTCTTCATCGCGACGGGGGCCTGGCCGATCGGCTTGTTCTTCGGAGTGGATTTTCTGCTTCTCTACGGCGCCTTCTGGCTGAATTACCGCTCCGGGAAAGCGCGCGAACAGGTGACAGTATCGCGCACGGATGTGTCGGTGCGCAAGTTTGCGCCCTCGGGACGGATGGTGGAGCATCATTTCAATCCGTTCTGGACGCGCTTCCTCGTTCGCCGGCACCAGGAGATCGGCATCCTTTCCATGCATATCTTCGGCGAAGGCCGGCGCACGGATATCGGCTCCTTCCTCAATCCCGATGATCGCGAAAGCTTCGCCAAGGCCTTCAAAGGAGCGCTGGCGACGGTCAAGCAGCGGATCTGAGCTAGAGCGGTTCAGCTTTTCACGGAAGCGCAGAACCGCTCTAGCTTTTGTTTTTACGCAATTCCGGACGGAAAACCGCTTCGCACTTTTCCTGGCATTGCTCTATCCAGCGGATGCGCAAGAATCGGGTGGTTTGCTTATCCCCTATTGACTATCTCCTTGTTACAAGGAGAAAGACGATGAACATGATTGCCAACCTGCAGACAGACATCACGCCTGACGGCCCTGATTATGACATTGTCCGTCGGGTGATCGAGCTCATCACCGAGGATTACCGCGACCAGCCTTCGCTGGAGGCGATCGCGGCGCGGCTCAACCAGTCGCCGACCCAGCTGCAGAAGACCTTCACCCGCTGGGCCGGGCTGTCGCCCAAGGGCTTTCTGCAAGCGGTGACGCTGGATCACGCCAAGCGGCTGCTGCGCAAGGAGGACATGCCGCTGCTCGAGACCTCGATCGAGGTCGGCCTTTCCGGGCCGAGCCGCCTGCACGACCTTTTCGTCACCCATGAGGCGATGTCGCCCGGCGAATGGAAGGCGAAGGGCGGCGGCCTCACCATCCGCTACGGCTTCCACATCTGCCCCTTCGGCGTGGCGCTGATCATGGTGACCGACCGCGGCCTTGCCGGCCTTGCCTTCAGTGATTCTGGCGACGAGAGGGCCTGCCTCGAGGATATGACCTGCCGCTGGCCGAACGCCTGTTATGTCGAAGACCTGCAGGCGACGGTTCCCTATGCCGCCCGCATCTTCGAGCCCGGCAAGTGGTCCTCGGACCAGCCGCTGCGCGTCGTGTTGATCGGCACGGACTTCCAGGTGCGTGTTTGGGAGAGCCTGCTGAAGATCCCGTTCGGCAAGGCCGTCACCTATTCCGATATCGCCAACGATATCGGCCGGCCGACGGCGCAGCGCGCCGTAGGTGCGGCGGTCGGGGCAAACCCGATCTCCTTCGTGGTGCCTTGCCATCGGGCGCTCGGCAAGAACGGGGCACTGACGGGCTACCATTGGGGCCTCACCCGCAAACGGGCGATGCTCGGCTGGGAATCGGCGCACGCCTGAGGGGGTTCCCAGGCGGAGCGGCGTGTCGCCGCTCATCGCTCCGGCACTTCTCCTCGCTGGGGAGAAGAAGCTGGCAGTGATGTCTCGGCCAGTCCCAGCAACGCCCGTGCAGCACTTTCATCGGTGATCAGCGTGTTACAGCCGATGCGCTTGATCGTCGCACGGATCGCCACGGCCCGATGGGCGCCGCCGGAGGAGAGCACGATGTGCTTTGCCTCTTTCAGCGTGTCGAGATCGACGGACATGACGCGCCGATTGATCGAGTGGTCGACCGAATTGCCGTCCTTGTCGAGGAAGTTGAACATCGTGTCGCAGACGCAGCCGGCATCGATCAGTTCCTGCAGCTCGGCCTTCGAGATCCAGCCCTCCGACAGCGAGGTCGAATGCGGGCCGATATCGCCGCAGCTGACGATCGCCAGATCAAGGTTCTCGGCGAGGCGGTAGATCGTATCCAGCCCGCATTTCTCGATCAGATTGCGCTTGGTCTCGATGGAATCGACGAGAAGCGGCGCCAGGAACATGTAGCATTCGGCGCCGAGCTGATTTGCCAGCCGCCATGTGTAATCGATCGGGTTCGTCTGATGGACGGCGACGATGCCGCCGAGCAGCGAGACGACCTTGCAATTGGCGCGGCGCGGCGGCCGGAAGCTCGACAGCGAGGCGGTCATGGTGCGGCCCCAGCCGACGCCGATGGTATAGTCGTCGGGGATGGCTTCGGAGAGGAACTGGCCAAGCGCCAGGCCGACATTTTTAGCCAGCGAATTGACGTCGCCATTGACCGGCGCAGGGACGACGATCGCCTCGTCGAGGCCGTAGGCGCGCTCCAGCTTCACCGAAAGTTCAACGCAGTCGCCGATGGAATCGTTGATCCAGATCTGGACTTCGCTGCGCTTCATCGCCTCGTCGAGCAGGCGGATCACCGTCGTGCGGCTGATGCCGAGCTGTTCGGCGACGTCCTTCTGGGTCAGGCCCTCGTTGTAATAGAGCCACGCCGCCCTGAGCCGCAGCGAGGATGCCTCCGAATAGGCCGTGTGCGTGCCGCGTTTGAGCTTGACCACATCTCCTCCGCACGATTTCCTGCCTC